>NZ_JAQSEA010000171.1 GCF_029946185.1 Prosthecobacter sp. | reverse complement strand
CCGCTGGTGAAACGCAGCCCTTCGGCGGCAAGCTGGTCGATGTTCGGCGTCTTCAAAGCCTTCGTCCCGTTGCAGCTCACATCCCCATAACCGAGATCGTCCGCCATGATGACGATGACGTTCGGTGGCTTGGCCGCAAAAGTGGCCGAAAGACAAAACGACGACAGCAGCAGTGCGAGGATGGAGAGGCGCATGAGTGTCATCAAACATGAACCGCCGACGAATGGCAACCCTGGAGGCACGAACTGAAATGTGACCAGTGACGATCCTGCCGGAAGATTGGCAGCCCATGCTTCGTTCCGAGCGACCATGAAACGGCTCGTCTGCATCCTTTCGTCATTCCTCATTCTGCATTCGTCATTTTCGGCGCAGCCGAACATCATCCTCATCATGGTGGATGACTTCGGCTATGAATGCATCACGGCGAACGGTGGAGAATCGTATCAGACACCCAACATCGACAAACTTGCCGCCACGGGTGTGCGCTTTGAAAACTGCCATGTGCAGCCGTTGTGTACGCCCACGCGGGTGCAGCTCATGACGGGGCGCTACAACGTGCGCAACTACATCAACTTCGGTACCCTGCTGCGCACGGAGACGACCTTTGGCCACCTCATGAAAAACGCAGGCTATGCCACCGGCATCTGCGGCAAGTGGCAGCTCGGTGGAGAGTTGGACTCACCCCAGCACTTCGGCTTTGATGAGTCCTGCCTCTGGCAGCAGACGCGCCGTCCGCCGCGCTATGCGAACCCTGGCCTGGAATACAACGGTGTGGAGAAAAGCTTCACGCAGGGCGAGTACGGTCCCACGCTGGTGAACGACTTCGCGCTGAGCTTCATCACCAAGCACCAGGGAAAGCCGTTCTTTCTCTACTACCCGATGATCCTCACGCACGATCCTTTCCAGCCAACGCCGGACAGCCCGGACTGGGATCCCACGATCAGCAGCGAGGCCAAACAGAAGAGCGTGAAGCACTTCGCCGACATGACCGCCTATATGGACCGGATGGTCGGCAAAGTGGTCGCGAAGCTGGATGAACTCGGCATCCGCGACAACACGCTGCTGCTCTTCCTTGGCGACAACGGCACGCACCCCACGGTGACTAGCCGCTTCCAAGGCGCGGACTACAAGGGCGGCAAAGGCACCACCACCTCCCACGGCACACACGTGCCGTTCGTCGCAAGCTGGCCCGCTGTGATGAAGCAGGGCCGCGTCTCCACCGCTCTCGTCAGCAGCACCGACTTCCTGCCCACCCTCTGCGCCGCCGCAGGTGTCAAAGTGCCCGATACCGTGGATGGCGTGAGCTTCCTGCCCCAACTCAAAGGTGACACCGGTACGCCGCGCGACTGGCTGTACACCTGGTACTCGCCGCGTCAGCGCAAGGACCTGACCGTGAAGGAGTACGCCTTTGACCAGCACTTCAAACTCTACCGCACCGGCCAGTTCTACGATCTCAACGCCGATGCCATGGAGCAGCAGGACCTGGCATCAAGTGCCCTCGCCAGCGATGCCGCTACCGCGAAGGCGAAGCTGCAAACCGCCTTGGATAAGTTCAAGGACGCGCGACCTGCCGAACTCGACCGCGAGTTTGAAGCTTCCGGCAAGGGTAAGGACAAGACCAAAAAGAAGGGCAAGAAGAAGAACATGAAAAAAGGCGAATGATTTGCTCAGATCATAGTCCCGCTGCCCAGCACACGTTGCTATATCATTCCATCGCGCAACGTCCAAGCTCAGCGATCCGGCCCACGAAACGCGCGGATCGAAATCAGTCCGCTCAATCTGGGTTCGCTGTCACGCATGTGCGGTTGCCTGCTCTGCATAGTTTGGATCATTTTTTGTCCGGAATTTTCCCCCTTAGTCTGGCGAGTATCACAGTGGAAAGACGCTGACATAAGATTTTCTGTTTCGGGCTGAGCTTGCCGCCAGCCTGTTGCGCATCGTAAAAGGAGAGAAGGTGCGGTAGTGGGCGACCGCCTACGAGCTTCTTGATCTCGGCAATAGCCTTCGCTACGTCAGTATCTCTGGGAGCGGAAGTGCCCGTTTGAAATGCCTCCAACTCGGCCGGTGTGAACTCAAACAGTTTAGATTCAGGAAGCTCTTTTTCAAGCGAGTCTAACGCTTGGGCCACTTGGTCGTCCGTAGGCATGGCACCTGAAGCCATCATGGCTCCCTTGAGGTCTTCTCGCAACTGGCTGAGTACCGCCGTTGGAATCTCTGCAAACAAAGTAGAGCAAGCTATGGCTGTGATTACGATGAACAGGATTCGTGTTTTCATGAAATTGATGCTGGACTATGTTTTGAGCCAAACAGGCGATTTAGAGACAAGGACGTTGTTTTGTCAGCAACTTTGTGTTCAGCAGTTATGTGCCCTTGCGACCAAGACCCTATACTCAAGACGACGTTTTAACGGATTATTTGCTATAGAAAACAAACTCCTCCCCGTTCCCAGCGCATGAAGACCGCGCTTCTCCTCATCCTTTCGTCATTCTGCATTTGGCATTCGTCATTCGCGGCGACAGCCACGCAGCCCAACATCATCTTCCTCATGTGCGATGACCTCGGCTATGGCGATGTGCATTGCCTCAATCCCGAGCATGGCAAGATCGCCACGCCGGGGGCGGATCGGCTGGCAGAGCAGGGGATGATCTTCACGGATGCGCATTCGGGTTCGTCAGTCTGCACGCCCACGCGTTACGGCGTGGTGACGGGACGCTACAGTTGGCGGACGAAGCTGCAGAGCGGGGTGGTGGAAGGTTTTGCGCCAAATTTGATCGCTGCGGAGCGTCCCACGGTTGCCAGTTTTCTGAAGGGTGCGGGATACCACACAGCCATCATTGGCAAATGGCATCTCAATTTCGAGTACCTCGATCCGCAGTCCGGCAAGGCCTACAAAGCCAAAGACTTCGACACGCCGCCGGTCGGCGCCAAGATCCCCGACGGGCCGATCACGCGCGGTTTTGATTTTTACCACGGCTTCCACCACGCGCGCGACATGGAGGCGGTCATCGAGAACGACACCGTTATCGAGCATGACGAGGTGGTACACATGCTGCCGCGACTGCGACGCAAGGCCGTGGAGTTCATCGATTCACGCAAAGGAAAGGAGCAGCCGTTCTTTCTCTAC
>NZ_JAQSEA010000170.1 GCF_029946185.1 Prosthecobacter sp. | reverse complement strand
ATAAGGCATGAAGATCGCCAGCCCCATGCGCTCCCAATGAAACAAGTCATCCGACAGGGCGAACGCGATGCGCGGTCCGCGTGAAGACAACGCGGTGTAGGTCATCACATACTTCTGCAACGGCTCGACAAAGGTGATGCGTGGGTCTTCGCAGCCGCCACTGCCATCGGCGCGCAGTTCGTAGTTGGTTTCAGGCTCCAGTGCGATACCGAGGCGCTCGACTCCGACCGGATCTCCGTCCTTATCGAACTGCACTCGCGCGATGCCGATGCGAGAGAAGTTACCGTCTGCAACCAGCCGAGGAAACAAGTAAAGCTGCCCATCTGGGCCACGAACGGCGGCGGGGTTCAGCACACCTCCTGCCTCCAGCGGATTGCCCGGCTCTGGTTCCATCACCACGCCGAAGCGCTGCATTTGAAAGTCACTCATCATGGCTCAGTGGTGCTTATAGAAGCCGACGCCTTTGATGTCGTTCCACGAGGTTGTTTGATGGCAGAGGAAGCACTGGTTCACTTGCGCGTTGGGCTTGCAGGCGACTTTCATGGAGATCATTTGGAAGTGCATCATGTAGTGGCTCGGCGGGGCTTGGTGGCATTGGGCGCACGATTGGGAGGCCGCTGATGGGTGGCGGAATTCCGGCAACGTCCACTTAACGGTGGCGTGGCATTGCGCGCAATCATTGCCAAAGAGACCGACGTGCCGGTCCTTCGTCTGGTGGCACGTTGCGCAGTTGAGCAGCGATTCCTCGCGTTGCAGATGAGGGTTGAGTGGTGGGGCGTCGCTTTGTTTAAGCCAGGCAATCAGTGCGGCACGCGATGAATCGTTGGTGGCAGGAAGCTGTTTCAGGCCGATGCGCGCGAGTGCGACGTGATCCATTTTTGTCGTGCCCACGACTCGGCCTTGGTGTTCCAGATGGCACTCAGTGCATGAGCCAATGTCGCCGTGGAAGGCGCTGGGCTGGCGTTCCAGCACGGTCTTGTTATCAGCGTGGCAGACGGTGCAGTTTTTTGCCTCGACACCCTTCACTGGCGTGTGGCACGCAGCGCAGTTGGTTTCGAGAAAAGCGTGCGGCTGCGAGAGTTGGCCTGGCATGACCGCACGCTGCGCCACGACCTGGGCGCGTGGGAAATGCAGCACGGCGAGCGTCGCCGCTGCGACTCCGGCAATGATGAGTGCAATGGTGAGGATGAGCTTGGTCATGGCAGCCACCTCAATCCAAAGTAAATGCCTGCCGCGATGTGCGCCGCGAGCAGCGCATACATGGCCACCGAGAGAACGATGTGGGCCGTCAGCGCGCGCGCAAACCAGCGCTTCAGCAGCTCGTGCGTGCGAATCGAATACTCCAAATCCGCCACGCCTACGGCCAGCGTGGTGACTTGGCCTGCTGGACTGTCGGAGGCAAACGACAGTCCGAGTGAATCCAAGCCAGCGGTTAGCAATGGTGCCTTTGGCAGACCTTTTTTTTCAGCGGCAGACTTCTCCAATACGCCCCATGCGCTGTCGAGATCACCCCTTGCGGTTTGCAAGAGTAGCAGCTTGTCCTTCATGTCGAGGTTCACAAAGGGAGTCAGATAGCGCAGCACATAGCCAGTCACGACGACGAGCAGCATGGTCGCGGTGAGTGCGATGCCGAGCGGGCTGTTGTATTTGTGTCCGGTGTGAATGAGCGCGAGCAGCGCGCCAACGATGCCGGTGTAGATGTGGATCGTCAGCCACGTCTGCAACGAAACGTATTTGATGAAGTGCTCCTTGAAGAATGGGATGCGCTTCATGAAGACATAGACGAGGGGGACGAGCATGAGCACGGCTCCCGAGATGCCGAACACCGCGCCAAGGCCGCTGCCCGCGAAGTCCGATGAGACATGCAGGAGGAAGCCGAGCCAGCCAAACATAAGCACTGCAAAGATGCTGCTGACGATGAAGCGTTCGCGGTTTTTCATGGTTATGCCTCCACGGTGACCTCGGTTTTGGGCTTCGCCTGGCAGGCAAGGATGATGCCATTTTTCTTGTCATCATCATCGAGCGAATCCTGCACCTCTTGGTCCACTTCACCACTCGTCATCTTCACCTTGCAGATGCCACAAGTGCCCACGCGGCAGGAGTTCTCGATGCCGATGCCGAGTTCTTCGGAGAGTTCGAGAATGGTCTGTCCCTCGTGAATCTTGGCGGACTTGTTATTCGTCGAAAATGTGACCAGCAGGCCCGTCGCAATGACGGATGGTTTGGCAGTGAGGCCGGGCGCGGCAGGAGCGGGTTTGACCGCGCCGAACGCCTCGGTCTTGAGGTTGTCGGGAGAGACGCCGATCTCGATAAGGAGCGCCTTCGCTCCATCCATCATCGTCGGCGGCCCGCAGACGTGAACTCGCCGCTTGGCAAGATCAGGAACCGCGCCGGTGAGCAACTCTTTGGTGAGGCGTCCGCGCGGTCCTTTCCAGTCCGGCCCCGCCTTCGTCATTGTGACCACGACGTGCAGCTTCGGATTGCGATGCTCCAGTTCCGCGAGGGCCTTTTGAAACATGAAGTCGGCTTCCGTGCGGCAGGAGTAGATGAAAAAGATGTCGCCGGGCCATGACTGCTCCGTGAGATAGCGCGCGATGCTTGTCATGGGCGTGATGCCGACACCTGCCGAGAGGAGGACGACGCTCTCTGCCTCGGTGCCGTTGAACGTGAATTTGCCCACGGGGCCGCCCGCTTCGATCACGTCGCCGACCTTGAGCAGATCAACAATGTGCCGCGAGACGGCACCACGCGGCTCGCGCTTGATGGTCAGATCAACGTAGTCGCGCTCGTTCGGCGACGAAGAAATGGAATACGAGCGATTCATTCGCGCACCGCCGATCCAGAACGCGACATTGAGGAACTGACCGGGGACGAACGTGAAAGGCAATGGCGCGTCGCCAGCCGCGCGAAGGCGGAAGGTTCTGACCGCTGGCGTTTCGTCGATGATGCTCTCGACGCGGAGCTGGCCCCGCCACTTCGCGGTTAAAGGCGCTGTTGGGTTTTCGCTCACGATGCCCCAGGCTTGCCCTCCAGCGGCGGTGCCGATCCCGGTGGCGGAGAACCTCCGTCTGACTCGATCCGCCCGAAGAGAGCGGCGGCACGGCGCATCTTGAAGTAATACAAGGCGAGCA
>NZ_JAQSEA010000169.1 GCF_029946185.1 Prosthecobacter sp. | reverse complement strand
GTTTTTCCTGGCGAGCTTCAACCGGCCGAATCTGAGCTACACTGTGCTGCCAAAGGCCAAGGCGACGAGTCAGGTCTATGATTTTGTGAGGCAGCGACCGAATGAGTCGGGCATTGTGTATGTGCAGTCGCGCAAGAGTGCGGAGAGTTTGGCTGCTGCGCTGGCTGCGGAGGGTGTGAAGGCGGTGGCCTACCATGCGGGGCTGCAGCCGGAGGAGCGTGCGGCGAACCAAGAGGCGTTCATTCGTGATGAGGCGCATGTGGTGTGCGCCACGATCGCTTTTGGCATGGGGATCAACAAGCCGGATGTGCGCTATGTCATTCATGCTGATCTGCCGAAGAACATCGAGGGCTACTATCAAGAGACGGGGCGAGCCGGACGCGACAGTCTGCCGAGTGAGTGCGTGCTGCTTTACTCGCGCGGTGATCTGGTGCGGAACCTGAAGTTTCTCGATGAAATGACGGATGCGCAGGCGGCGGAGGTGGCCGCGCGGCAGATGCGTTTGATGGCGGATTTTGCCGAAGGCACTGAGTGCAGGCGTGTGGCGCTGCTGGATTACTTTGGCGAGCAGTGGCCGGGTGACAACTGCGGCGGGTGCGACATCTGCCTGCAGCCGCGCGAGCAGTGGGATGCGACCACGCAGGTGCAGAAGCTGCTGAGCTGCATCTTTCGCATCCGGCAGAAGAGCGGCTTTAGCACGGGGCTGAACCATGTGGTGGAAGTGCTGACGGGAGCGAACACGGAGAAGATCCGCAAGTGGTACCATGACCAGCTGAGCACCTATGGGATAGGCAAGGACATGCCGCGTGAGGAATGGGCGGTGCTGGGACGGCAGCTCATCCGCCTGGGCCATATCGACGCCACGGCTGATTCATTTCAAACGCTGGCTCTGTCCAAGAAGGGGCTGGCCACGCTGATGAACCGGACGCCGGTAATACTCGCGCGAGCGCCGGTGGCAGTGAAGGCTGGCACGAGCACTGGGAAGGTGGCCAAAGCGGGCAGCATCGCGTGTGACGAGGGGCTTTTCGAGGAGCTGCGTGTGCTGCGCAAGAAACTGGCGGACGAGCGCGGAGTGCCGCCCTATGTGGTGTTTGGCGATACGAGCCTGCGTCATATGTGTCGTGAGTATCCGCGCACTGAGCGGGACTTTCTTGCCATCCCTGGGGTGGGCAGCCAGAAGCTGGCCGACTACGGAGAGGCTTTCATGGGGGCGATCACACAGTGGCTTGAGGTGCATGAGGCGCAGAGATTTGCAGAGGAAGCTCCGCCGCCACCACCGCCGAAGATGAAGAGCGAGGGCGGACTCACGGGCACTGTGCTGGAGACGCTGCGTCTGCACCGACAGGAACACAGCGCGGAGAAGATCGCGGCGCTGCGAGGTCTGGTGATCGGCACCATTCACAGCCACCTTGCCCAAGGCATTCAGCAGGGCGAGGTGAAGGCAGATCCCCGCGACTACTACAGCGTGGAAGAGGAGGAAGAACTGCGCGCAGCAGCAGCCGAGCATGGAGTTGAAAGTCTTGGCAAACTCAAGGAGGCGCTGAGCAATCGCTACGAGTACCCGGTGCTGCATTATTTTCGGGCATTTGAAACGCGGAAATAAGTAGGGGAGATGATTCGATTCTATGATTATGAACCGCTGCTGCTTTCTCTTTGTTACTCTCGGCCTGACATGCTCTGCCATCGCTCAGGAGGTGCTGCCTAAAACCGCCGAGACTTTTGAGGTCGATGGGCACAAGGCCTTTCTCTATGCGGCACCCAAGCCCGCCGAGGGCAAGCCGTGGCTGTGGTATGCGCCGACTTTGAACGGCATCTCGCTGTTTGGCCGGAAGATGTACTCCGAGGCTTTCATGAAAGCGGGGATCAGCATTGCCGGGTATGATCTGGGCGAGGTGCGGGGCTCACCTGCGAGCACGGCGAAGTTCACGCTTTTTTATAATGAGATGGTGAAGCGTGGCTATTCGCCGAAGCCGATCCTGCTGGGGCAGAGCCGGGGCGGGATGATGACGCTGGCGTGGGCGTTTCGGAATCCGGAGAAAGTGCGTGCGTGGGTGGGCATCTATCCGGTGTGCAATCTGGCGAGCTGGCCGCTGAAGAATTCCAAGGCGCAGACGCTGGCTGATTTTGGCATGCCGGAGGCCGAACTCGTCGCGAAGCTGAGCGAGTTTAATCCCGTGGATAACCTGAAGGGATTGCTGGCAAACAAGGTGCCGATGTTCGCGGTGCATGGCGACTCGGATGTGGTGGTGCCTTATGAGCTGAATACGGGGCTGCTCAAAGAGCGGTATGCTGCGGGTGGTGGGCAGATCAGCGTGAAGGTCGTTACTGGTGAGGGGCACAAGGTGGGACCGTCGTTTTTTGAGTGCCGGGAGCTGGTGGACTTTGTGCTGGCAAATTCGAAGTAGCTAGGATCGGCAAAATCACCTGCTCTTAGGCAGATCTTGCCAGAAGAACCATCTTGAAATAGCGAGATGGATTGTGACACTGTCGAAGCTGTTCAGAATAACGGAATTCAACCTTCGACCCATGCACTATCTCAAGCTATTTGGTTTAACTGTCGTGTGCACCATGACCGTGGCCCTAGGCTACTTCTATCTGCAACGCAGGCATGAGGATAGCCTTCAACCGAAGCTCACAAGAATCACCGATCAAGTGTTCCTCACCTCGCAATTAAAGCCCGGCGACATGCGCTTTCTAAGGCAGCAGCAAATCCAAACAGTCATCGACATGCGGCCGGATGGCGAGGTTACCGACCAGCCTTCATCAGAAGAGATACAGCGGGCAGCCAAGGCAAGCGGAATGGAATTTCACTACATTCCCGTTCCTCACGATAAGATTCCGGATGAAGCGGTGGGTTCCTTGCAGTCGGTTTTGAGGGATATTGACAAGCCTGCGGTGTTGTATTGCCGGACGGGCCGTCGCGCGGTGCGTCTCTATGCACTGGCGAAAGCATCCCAAACCGATGGACCCCATGCGGATGAAATTCTTGGTCTCGCCCGGTCTGCTGGATTCGATGCAGAGGATCTCGCCGGCGAAATTGCTCAACGCATCGCCCATCGAGACAAACCTCAACCAGGACAGAGGCAATGACTGATCAAGCCCACATCCCTAACACGGAGCCGGAGCCAGACCACGGAGGGCAGTCTCAATCTGGAATCATTGTCTGTCGATGGATTGCGCGGGCTGCGGTGATCTCTTTGGGGATTGCTGTTGGCTGCGTGCTGGCAGTGATCATCGCATTATCTACGGGTTTGATTCAATTCACCTGCTAGCCCCCTGTGTCAGAGCCCCTGTACGTGAAGTATCCCGGTCATCCCATCGATAGGTATGGCGACATCTGGAATTTTATTGTTAAACAACTGACTACCCAAACACCTGCTCCATGAAAACACTGCTCACCTCCCTGATCTGCCTCGTCAGTTTCATCTCCTTTGCGGAAGACGCGCCCCTTGCTGCTGTGCAGGCGGCGGATGATGTGCGCGTGGCTGCGATGAAGTCGCCGGACCGGGACAAGCTCAGCGCGATTTTTTCTGATGAACTCCGCTACGCGCACTCCTCCGGCGTGGTGGACACCAAGGCATCGTTCATTGAGTCGCTGCTCAAGGGCAGCACGAAGTATCTGGCGGTCGATTATGTGGAGCGTCAGTTCACCTTCCCCGCACCCGACATCGCGCTGATGACTGGCAGTGCCAACTTGAAGATCGGCCTCGAAACGGGTCCTATCGAGCCTACGCTGGCTTTCCTTGCGGTGTGGCGTCTGGAGGGCGGACAATGGCGCTTTCTGGCCTGGCAGTCGTGCAAACTGGCACCGCCGACGAAGTAGCTTCGATTGGGCGTCGGGGCGGCATGTCAAAAATGCTCATGTGGGTTCAAGATTCGGCATCAACTCGATGCTGAAGGTGGATAAATGCTGCTGTGAATGCAGCGTTACGAGTAACCTACCGACTCGGTTGTCCGTCGAATCTGCCATGAAGCCACTTCTCCTGTTCCTCTTTTTTACCGCATTGTGCGGTGCCGAACCCCATCTGCCGTCGGGCACGAAGGCGCTGCCATCGGCAGCGGCCCATGGACGTGGGCCGCTGGCTTTGGTGAATCTGAATCATCATGTGCTGGGTCATGCACGGGTGTTTGCTGGGAAGGAGCCGGATTTGTTTGTGGCTGGTTATGGCGGGCCGCAGGCGGTGCATTTGTTTCGATGGGTGGACACTGCGGAAACGGGTGCGCCGGTGTTTGCGCAGCCGGTGGAAGTGAAGTGTGCGTTTAAGGACAAGGGCAGTGTGTTTCAGCGAAAGGATGGGATCATCACAGGTCTGTGGATCGACAAGGATGAGCTGGTGACGACGGAGCTTGACCGGGAGAAGCTGGAGTTTCGCGAGACGAAGAGGGAGAAGCTGCCGAAGGCGGTGAAATCGCCCTCCAGTCTTGGCGTGCTGGTGAATGATGACGGCGGTTACGATCTGGTGTTTGAAATGTCGAATGGTGGTCAAGGGGCTGAGGGAAGTCCGAACACGGAGGAGTGGCGGCCTTTCAACTCATCTGGCATTGCGGTGGGGGAGTTGCGGTATCGTTATCTCATGGGCGTCAGCGCCGATGGGGTCACGAAGCAGATCACGAAGACGAAGAATGAGGTCTATTTTTCCATGCACGGCATCACGGCGGTGAACTTGGGTGCAGGCCGTGAGCACGATCTGGTGACGGGATCGCGGCAGGGGAATCTGGTGTATTATCACAACAAGGCGGCGAGCGGTTTTGATCTGGAAACGAAGCGACTCATTGCGGGTGAGGATGGCAATGCGCTGCGGCATCCGAGCATCAATCCCAGTGTGTGTGCGTATGGGGGTGGAGTCATCGCCTGTGGTGAGGGATCGCTCTACTTCTATCGCTTCACGGGGAAGTTCACGAAGATGGGCGCACCTGTCTGCAAGGAGCCGGTTTCCGTGCTGCAGGAGCATGCGGATCTTTACGCGGGCACATTGCCCTCACCGACGACGGTGGATTGGGATGGTGATGGGGTGCTGGACATTCTTGCAGGTAATTCGGAGGGCTTTGTGCTGTTCTTTAGAAACATCGGCAGCAATGACGAGCCGAAGTTTTTGCCGGCAACACGTGTGCAGGCGGGTGGGCGTGAGATTCAGGTGCAGGCGGGGTATGCGGGTAGTTTGCAGGGGGTGCAGGAGGCGCGGTGGGGGTATCTCTCGCCGAATGTGATCGACTGGAATGGGGATGCTCTGCCGGATCTGATCACGGGTGACATCACGGGGAACTACCTGATTTATCTCAATCGCGGCACCCAGAGGGAGCCGAAGCTAGATCCTGCGCATCCGATTTATTGCGATGGCGTGGATCTCCATGGCATGTGGCGCTGCCGTCCGGCGCTGGCGAAGATCGGCGAGCGGGTGGCGCTGGCCATCGTGGATGGAGAAGACCAATTTCATCTCTACTGGCGCATTGATGACTACAATGTTGGAGATGGTGGCAAGCTCCTGCTGGATGACGGGGAACGTATTGGTGCAAGCGGCGGAGTGGGGGGCATGAGTGGACGCTGCAAGCTGGACTTCTTCGACTGGAATCAGGATGGGAAGCTGGATTTCGTCATCGGCACGGGTCGGGTGTGTTCGATTCCTGATCGTGAGACGGGTTATCCTATGGCGGCGCTGGGGCAGAATCCAGTGGTTGGGGGATTGATCGGAAGGCTGGTGGATTCTGCGCTGCCGACCAAGCTGAAGAAGACACTGGGAACGCCACTGGTGATGCTGAACACGGGAACGAATGCGAAGATGAAGTTTGCGAGGCCGCTGACGTTTCAGGATGATGAGGAGCAAGTCATCCAACCGGGTGGGGCGCATGAAACGGGTGCTGTGGGTACGATGCTGGGCGGCAACGGACCGAATCTGCTGATCTGCAATGAGGCCGGGCGGATGTTTCTGCTGCCGGGGAAAAAACTACAAACGAAGCCATGAGATACTTCTACTTTTTTAGCATACTGGTCGCCTCCGCTCTGCACGCGCAGGATGTCGTTGTCATTGGTGGCACGCCGGGTGGTATCGCCACCGCAGTGACCGCAGCTCGAATGGGGCATACGGTGACCTTGGTGGAATATCACAAGCGCATCGGCGGCATGAGCGCGAGCGGGCTCGGGGCGAGTGACATCGAGAACCGAGCGATGATTCAAGGATTTTTTCGTGAGTTCGTGGATCGCGTGAAGGCGCAATATATCGCGGCTTATGGAGCGGACTCGGAGAACGTGAAACTTTGCAAGGATGGGTACTGGTATGAGCCGCGGGTGGCGGAGCAGGTGTTTGAGGGCTTCATTGCGGAGCAGCCCAAGATCACGGTGCTGAAGCATCATCAACTCGTGAGCGCTGAGATGAAGGATGACCGGGTGGTGGCGGTGACGATCATGAACCGGTCCACGAATGTGGAGCAGAAACTGAGAGCGAAGGTGTTTGTGGATGCGACTTACGAAGGCGATTTGATTGCTGCGGCGGGTGCGGAATTCAGGCTGGGTCGTGAGTCGAGAGATGACTTTGGTGAACCCCACGCCGGGCACATTTACAACGTCCCCGGTGGTGAACGCATCGGCGGCACGGGGGCGGGAGACAAACGCATGCAGGCGTTCACCTTTCGGATTCCACTTTCATCGAACGTGGAGAATCAGGTGCCGCTCGTTGCAGCGCCTGCGGGATATGATCGTACGCGCTACGTCGGTTACTTCGATGATCTCAAAGGCGGCAGGTTTGGCAGCAACCTGACCACCATCGCCTTCACGGTGCGCAAGCTGCCGAATGACAAGGTGGAGCTGAACATGAAGCCCGTGCCGCTGGGGTTTGTCTTCGCCGAGGAAAACGCAGGCTACATCGAAGCCGCTTGGCCGGAGCGCGAACGCATCACGGCCAAGATTCGCGATCTCTCGCTGGGGCTGCTGTGGTTTCTGCAGCATGACAGCGAAGTGCCGGAGAATGCGCATGAGACGGCGCTCAAGTACCAGCCCTGCCGCGATGAGTTTCCGGAATACAACCACTTCCCCTTTCAGCTTTACGTCCGTGAAGGTCGCAGGCTCGTGGGCGAGTTCACGCTGAGTGAGCGCAACATCACCGAGCAGCATGGGCTGCCCTCCGAGCGGATGCATGAGGATGCCATCGCGGTGGGTGAGTTTCCCATCGACAGCTTTCCGATGCAGAAGCGCCAGCCCGGCGACACGGTGGTGCTGGAAGGTTATCTCGGCATGCTGAAGAAGATCACGCGGCCGTATCAGATTCCGTATCGCATCATGATCCCGAAGAAGATCGATGGGCTCATTGTTCCGGTGCCTGCCAGCACGACGCATGTGGCGTTTTCGAGCATTCGACTGGAGCCGACTTGGATGGCGCTGGGTCAGGCGGCGGGTGTGGCGGCGCATCTGGCGATTCTCAATGATACTCCGCTGCGCCGCGTGCTGATCGAACCTTTGCAGACACTTTTGCAGCAGCAGGGCCAGGTGATCCAGCCGCAGTGAATTCGTCCATCATGAATCGCCTCCTCATACTGTTCGCTGCCATCGCGCTGCCGCTTGCGGCTCAATTCAGGCCGCTGGCGCAAGATCATGTCGCGATCTGGACTTCGCCAGATCCGGCGCGCATCTATGGCTATACGCCGGGGATTTGCCGACTGCCCTCGGGAAGGATGGTTGTGACACATGAAGTTTCCTCTGCGGGAAAGGCGGTGACTCCCGAGAAGAAGCCGTTTCATGAGTCCCGTATCCTTACCAGTGATGATGGCGGCAAAACTTGGGTGCATCGGGCGAATTTCGATCTCAGTTTTGCGCGACCGTTTGTTGCGGGGAAGACGGTGTACATCCTTGGACGTGGCAAGCAGGTGGGCATCGTGCGTTCCGATGACGGCGGCGTGACGTGGAGTGAACGGAAGTTCCTCAATGACACGGGCATCTGGCACCAGTCCGCATGCAATGTTCTGTTTGCGAAGGGGAACGTGTATCTTGTGATGGAGAAGCATGCGCCCAAGCGAGGCATTCAGGGCTGGCAGGTGGCGGATCTCGCGCCGGTGCTGATGCGGGCGAGGGCGGATGCTGATCTGACGGACCGTGCGAACTGGACCTTTGCCAGTGAACTGGTGTTTGAGGACGCACCTGAAACGCAGATGCCAAATGCGTTTGGGCTGCCGTTTTATCCGGTGGATCGGAAGAAGGTGACTTTTCTGGTGCCGCCGAAGGGGCGTGGCATCGCGCCGCTTGGGTGGCTGGAGACGAATGTGGTGCAGTTTACGGATCCCGACCATGTGTGGTGCGATCCTGAAGGGAAAACTTTTCACCTGTGGATGCGCGCGCATACGGGCATGACGAACTATGCGGCCATCGCGCAAGTGAAGGAGAATGAGGATGGCAGCATGACGACGTCGGTGGTGAAGACGCCGGCTGGCACGCCGATGCTGTATGCCCCCTGCCCTGGCGGGCAGATGCGTTTTCATGTGGAGTGGGATGTGAAGACAAAACTCTACTGGCTGCTTAGCTCGCAATCGACTGACTCGATGACGCGGCCGGAGCGTCTGCCGCCGGAGCGGTGGGGGCTGCCGGACAATGAGAGGCAGCGTCTGGTGCTGCATTTTTCGAAGAACATGATCGACTGGTGCTTTGCGGGTCTGGTGTGCCAGGGGGAGACGCCGAAAGAGTCGCGGCATTATGCGGCGATGTGCATTGATGGTGAGGATCTTTGCATTGTGAGCCGGAGTGGTAATGAGCATGCGCATTCAGCGCATAATGGGAATTTGATCACGTTCCACCGGGTGCAGAACTTCCGCAGACTGATTTATTAGATCTCTTCGAAGGTTCAAAAAGCAGCCTTGTTGCTGAGCAACAAGGACTTTCCTGTTCCGCATGAACAGGGCTACCTTATGAAGGCTGTGACACCTGTTTCAGTGGTTTTGGATCTGCTTAGGCGGCGTTGCCTTGCGATGGAGGCGGCAGCTTGGACATGGGCGGACGCGCCACACCTGTGGGCGGCTTCATCATGGGTGGAGCGGGCGGTTTAGCGATGGGTTTTGAAATGGGTGCGGAAGGCGGCCTGGCGAGCGGTTTGATGGCGCCCGTGTATGCAGGTGGGGGTGGGGGCTTCGCACCTGGCACTGCGGAGAGCCCAGCATTTGGGATCACCGGTGGTTTGGCCATGGGTGGAGCCGGGGGCCGGATGATCGATGAGAGCACGGAAGACTGATGCGGGCCGGGAGGTGCCTGTTTTGGTGCCTGAACCTTTTGAATCATGTCCCAGAGTTTGAGTTCACGCAGAAGGGGGTGTGCGCGCAAGGCGGCGAGCACGTTGTCTTTCGTCGCAGGTGGTTCGGTGGCGAACTGATCGTAGGAGCCTTCGCGCTGGGCGGCGAGGATGCGTGCGAGCGCAGCCAAGATGGCGGCCTCGGCTGCGGGAATGTGATGGAAGGTGTTTTTCGCTTTGAAGGCGTTGAGCAGCTCCATGGTGAGCTGGCCGGAAACAGGAGCGATGTCATTGCGGAGCAGCAGGGTATCGCCACAGGCTTCCTTGATGCGCTCCAGCACGGCAATGAAACTGCCACGCATGGAGTCGCTGGTGACGATGCGCACCTTGCCTCCGCCCCATTCGAACCAGCGGTCGGAGCCGTCGAAGTTGTCGTAGGTTTTATGGATGTCGCCTTCACTGATCGTAACCGGAGGGGCAACCATGAGATCGATGAGATCGCGTGCGCGTTCGCCAAGATCGATGGCGCTGGGTGAAGAGGTGTCGGCCTTGGCGGCTGAGATGGCCTGCTGGAGCAGCGCATCCACTTTCTGCGCCAGGCTTGTCTTGGAGCCTGAGAGTGCCGCAGGAGGTGGCAGGGGCCGCGGCGGTGCTGGTGTCGGCATTGGTATGGCCGCGAGCACCGGGAAATCATTCTCTTCATCCACCACCGAAACGGCCACCGGGGTTATTGCGGCAGGGACTGGCTGCGCTGCGACGGCGGCGACGATTTCGGGTGGCAGCGCCGAGGTGGTGGTGCGCATGGCATAGGCCTCTGCGGCAGCGGCCAGGAGATGGCGTGGGAAGATTGCGCCGCCGGTGGTGAGCCGGGCCACGTCTTCATCCAACAGCGGATGAATGGCTGAGGTGATGCCGTCGTTCTGACGCAGCGCGATGAGTGCGGGGGTTTCGAGCCGGCAGTTGAGAAGGAGGCGCTTTTGCTCGTTGGCGATTGGGAGCATGTCGATGACGGGCAGACGGAAGCCGAGGGGTGCATTTGAGTCCGGCACACCGACACGGCCACGCAACGCCTGCGAGAGGGCAGCGTCCCATGCGGCGAAACGTTCCACCACGAGACCGATGAGCACGACCCAGTTTTCACTTTGATCGATGAGTGCAAAGAGCAGGCGCTGCATCTCATCAAACTGAGGCTGGGTGACCACGAGGTCGAGCTGGTCGAGCACCAGGACCACGGGTGAGCCGACCTGTGAGGCCAGCTTGCCAAAAAGCTGAATGACGCCGCCCATTTCCGCACGAGCCAGAGGTTCTGGGACACCGAGGAACTTCAGCTCATTCTCCGTGAGGTAGGCGGCACCTGAAAGCCACTGCGCGGCGAGGTGCTCTTTGTCGTCACGCAAGACATTGAGGAGGCAGCGCAACACGCTGCGCGGAACCATGGGGTGCTCGGCTTCGAGAAGCTGGATGGCGTGATGGATCAGGTCCTTGCGGGTCTCAAGTCTGATTCCCGCCCAGGCTTCGTGCAGTTGAGGAAAGGTGAAATTCTGCTCCACCACCGGTTTGAGCAGGGCATAGGCGAGCAGGCGCAACTGACTGTAGGGAGCCTCCCTGCCCTCCTTGCTGCGGGCGGGATGGCGCATGCTGCCGACGACGCGTGTGAGGATGAAATTTTCCAAGGCCTCCGGCTGCAGCGGCGGATTCGGTGCGTAGGCATAAAAAATACTGTCCGCACACTCACGCCGAAGCCGCGAGAAGAGATGGGATTTGCCCGAACCGCCAGCGCCCCGTACAAAACGCACCTGGCTGCGGTGCTGGGCACGCACCTGATCTACCGCGATGCGCAACGTGCCAGACTGAACGGAGTGAATGTAAGGAACGTCGAGAAAGGCGGCTGCATTCCACAGTTCATTTTCGCCCACGCTTGTGGAGATGAAGGGATTCAGGTCAGCGTAGGAGGGCATGGTCTAGGAATCAGTTCAGTATTCGCGAGTGTGTGAGGAGCGGGATCAAGAAATCCAGCACCAAGAGTAACCGGGTGGGCCGAGAGCCATGGGAACAAGCAGGGCACGATCGTGATCCGGGAGGTCTTGGGGCCTTTCACAAGGTTCTAACAGGAGATGCCCATTGTTGTAAAGAGTCTCAATCAAACTTCGTAAAACCTGACTATCCGCGACTCCTCCGTGTTCTGCCGCCCATGCCTTATAACGGGTGAAGGTCTGGGGAATGGGGATCATCACCGTGGAGGAGCGGAGGCGGTCGAGATCATACCAGGCGCGCAGGTCTGCTTCGGTAGGCAGGCTGATGGAGTCTAATGGCGGCGGGGCCGCGTCCAGCCATGCGATCAGATCCTCCAAGGTTGCAGGCGGGGTGCGGACGCTGTTTATGGCGTGGAGGACCTTTTGAAGGGAACGCTTTAGCGTGGCATCCAGCAGATCGGAAGGCTGTGGCTTGCGGGCATAGACGAGCCGTTTGCCACCCGGCAGCACAAATGCAGCGCCGGTGGCGACGAGCTGAGCGAGGGCGGTCTCAAAGAGAGGCTGGAGGCCCAACGGCAGCTTTGCTTTCAACTTCACGGCTTGCTGCTCCTTTTTGGCAGGGTGCACCCAGAACTTTACGAAAGCGGCGGCGGCGGCTTCGGGGCTGTGGGGTGTGAAGAGAGGCAGGGGCTTGCTGCGGGTGCCTGCGACAATGCGGTTCAGTGCGCCCGCTGCTGCCAGTGCTTCCAATGCTGCGGCCACGGCTTTGGGGGTGGCGGTGCGCCCCACCGAGGGCTTGACGAGCTTGGTGACCTCCGCTGCCTTCAGCGGGAGTTCGCTGCGGCTTAGGGCATCCTGGATGGCATGTTCGAGAGTCATGGTGGTCAGCGGCGGATGGCTTCTACCTGGCGGTCCAGCCAGTGCGTCACATCGTGCACGACTTCCTCGCGCTGGACGTCATGCAGCAGGAGATGGTAGGAACGGGTGTACCAGAGCAGTTTTTTGTCCTTGCTGCGGATTTCGGCGAACAGGGCGTGGATCTGATCGGCTGAAGACAGCACATCATTCGGCGATGCGACGAAGAGCACCGGCATTTGCAAACGATGAGCTGACTCGGCATTCGCATCGAGCATGCCGCCGATGGTTGAGAGCAGGCGCAGCGAGAAGGCGCTGACGTGGTGTGGAGTGACCGCCATCTGACCGCCATGCGTAGATTTTGCCGTGACTTTGATCTTGGATTCATCCACTCCCGCCAGATCGCCGAGCGTGTAGCGTGAGCGTGGGGAGAGCTTGGCGGCGGTTTCGAGCAGGAAACGTTTGAAGCCACTCAGGGCGACGCGCAGCCCGGCTACGGGTGAGGCGAGAATGATGCCGTCGGGATCAGACCGGTTCCCGAGCAAATCGGCTGCTGTGTGCAGGGAGATGAGGCTGCCAAGGCTCTCTCCGTACCAAAAGACCGGTGACTTGGGATGACTGCGCTTCACCAGCGCGTGGAAGGTTGCCAGATCGCGCTGCCAGGCGGTGGCCTTTATAATATCGCCGCGCTCGGCCGCCACGGGATCGTTCCCCTGCCCGCGCAGATCGTAGGCATAGACGGTGTAACCGTGCGGAGGGAGTTGTTCGCCCAGATACCAGAAGTCGGACTTCGCGCCGCTCAGGCCATGCACCGCGATGACCACGCCGCGTGGAGTCACGCCGGCAGGCACCGGCCACACTTTGCATGGCATGGTTTTGCCATCGTAGCTCACCCAGTCTTCGGCACGCAACTCAGCAGGGCCTGCGGTCATTTTTTTCACTGAGGCGCAGCTGGATAAGGCGGCGAAAACTGAGAACATAAGCAAGCGATGGATGAGTGAGGTGTACATCGTTAAACAAGAACGGCCAATGCCGACTCCACGAATTTCACCTGCACCTGCACCCGCTTGTCGAGATCAAACTCCGAAGGCGATTCAAAGGTCAGTGTCAGGGGACAGCCGCGCACATGCAGCTCAATAGCTTCAGGCATGCCAGGCAGGTGCGTAGGCAATGTGCGGCGGCGGATCACGCCACGGTTGGCGCGCTGGCCTTCAATGTTTTTTCGCGGATCAGGCGCGATCACGCTGGCACAGCGTTCGATGATTTCATGACCCACCGTTTGGCGTGAGTGATTGAGCTCATAGAGGTAGGCACCCTGCGCGTCGTAGTCCTCGTGCAGGCAGAGGCCAAAGCGCATGGCCCGCCCGGTGATCCACTGCTGCCATGGCCCGCAGATTTCATCTGCCGAGTCGTGAAAACGGCGATTGATGTCGAAGCCGCGATGATCGGCGCGAGTATTCAGCAAGAGGCCGACCGGATTGAGGCAGGGGGCAATCAGGAATGACCCGCGTTTAATCTCGTTCACGTGCTTTTCCGCCCAGATGAGCAGGCCCCAGGCTGAGCCGGCCTCATCGCCATGCACTCCGGTGGAAAGATAGGCCGCGGGGTCTCCCGCCTGTGCGGCTGGCGATTCAAGCACGATCACTGGCAGGTCCCCAGCCTTGCACAAGGTCTTGACCCGGCAGCCAGCGGTACGTGCGAGCAGGCGCCAGCGCTGGATGAGGTGCCGTGCATCATGCGCACGATGGTGGGGGAGCAGCTTCACGTCTTTGAGGATGGCGGGGGCTGCTCATTCGTCATTCTGAATTCGTTGCTCATTCCTTTTTCTTCTTTCCCTTGCCCTGCTTCGCCGGTGGTGCCGCTTTTGTGCGGCCTTCATTTCGTGCCACCTCCTCCGGCTCTGGAATGCGCCCCTGATCGTTCGTCCGCTCGATCCATGAGTTTAGGACTGAACTCAGCCGCTCGCGTGCGGCGCGGTGCTCAGGCAGGTTCGACTTTGCGAGGTTGTTGATCTCGAAGGGGTCCGTCTGCAAATCGTACAATTCCACCTCGGGCATCGTCGGCGCTGCCAGCAGGGCTTGTGCGGGCGTCAGCTTGTCCTGCGCGGCGAGTTCTTTGATCAGATTCCACACGGGATACTGCTTCTCCTTGTAGGCGTTGTGCTGGAGGAAGGGCCGGTCGGGCGTGAAGTTCCGAATGTAGCGATAGCGCGCATCCGCCACGGTGCGAAAGCGAAACACCGTCATGTCGCAGCGGTCACGCGCACCGAAGACGTACTCGCGTGGTGGCTCTGCATTCGCTCCCATGAACACCTGCCCCTGCATGCCCTTCGGTTTTGCAATGCCGGCCCATGCGAGGGACGTGGCGGTGAGATCGATCGACATCAGCAGACGCTCGCTGACTTTACCGGCTTCATAACCAGCGGGGGTGGGAATGCCGGAGGGCCAGCTCATGATGAACGGCGTGATCAACCCTTCTTCGTAGCAGAACTGCTTGGCGCGCACATGTGCGGCACCGTGATCGCCGAGGAAGCAGATGACGGTATTTTCCATCAGGCCGTCGCGTTGGAGCAGTTCCATGACCTTACCGATCTTCCGGTCCAGGTCCGTCGCGGCATCGAGATACTCCGCCCAGTCCTTGCGCGTCACTTCATGGTCAGGGTAGTAGGGCGGTATTTCCACCTTGGCGGGGTCAGCATAGGGTGGAGCGTGGAAGGTGCGATGCGTTTCCGAGAAATTGAGCTGCGCATAAAAGGGCTGGTGCTGTTTCAAGTCATCCCAATTGGATGAATCAAACGGCTTGGCAGGCACCTCGAAGTTCCAGTCGGTCTTGCCGGTGCCTTTGAACCCCGCCTCCTTGGGCATTTCTTTCAAATTTGCCGTGAAGTAACCCGCCTCGCGCATGCGCTCGCTGATCAACTTCACCCCTTCAGGCAAAGTATAGCCATCATCACGATGCGAGCGGTGATTGTGTGCGCCAATTGTCGTTTGATACATTCCGGTGTTGAATGCTGAGCGGCTGGCCGAGCAGACGGGTGCGGTGGTGTAATAGCGTGTGAACCGCATTCCCTTGGCTGAGAGAGCATCCAGCACTGGAGAGGAAACTTCCTTGGCGCCGTAACAGCCTAGATCCAGACCAAAATCCTCGGCAATGAGCCAGAGAATGTTTGGCCGTTTATCTTCGGCGTGAAGAGTGACGGAAAAGATAAAGCAGAGAAAAGCGAGAAGTCGGAACATGTGTGGAGCATGGCAAAAAATGCCGTGCGCATGCAAGCAAACTTTTCCGGCTGCCTCCTGCCTGCACAGCAAGAATGGCGCTCGGTTAAGGGCATCCATCATGGATCTTGGAAGCCTACGGACGCTGGGCGGCGGCGGCGGAGCGTCGAGGACGCTGCTGGCGGACGCGGTTTGTGCAGAAGGCCCTGGGTTTGCTGCCCGGAGGGCTGGCGCGGTCACCCAGGGCTTGCTCGTTCCTCGCCGCGCCCTGGGCTGAGTCCGCCGCACCTTTGGTGCGGAGAGCCTGGCGGCAATGCGGACGAAACATGGGCTTAACCGAGTGCCATTCCTGCCCAGCAAATAGTTAGCAACTCTCAATGCCTTGCGATGTGGCAATGCGTACACGCATGGCAACATGTGATGCAGCAGCAGCGTTTGGCTTAACTGATGAAACCAACCGCCCGCTCTTCCTCCCGCCGTCAATTCCTCGCCAGTACAGGCGCCGCCTCGCTGTCGCTCTTTTCATCTGCGAAGGCGGCTGCGTTCAAGACGGTGATCAAAAAGGCCAAGATCATCGGGAAACCGGAGGAGAAGGCGCTGCGCGAGCTCAAGGAAGCGGGGTTCGATGGCGTGGAGGTTTCACATCTTTTCGATGATGAAACGGAGGCCAAAAAGGCGCGCGAACTCGTCGAGAGCATCGGTTTGAAAGTCCACTCGGTGCTGCGTGGCTGGGCGGAGTTCAACAGCGATGATCCGGGACGGGTGGCGGCGAGCTATGCCGTGACGGAGCAGGCGCTGCGCACCGCGAACTGGCTGGGTGCAGAAACGATCCTGCTGGTGCCCTGCCGAGTGGGCGGACCGACGGTGAAGATGCCGGAACCGTGGGAGTTTGACATCGAGTTCGATGAAAAAACGGGACACGTCAGCCGCGTGGTGAAGGGCGACAACACGCCGTTTGAGCGCTACATGGCACTGCAAAACAAATCAACGGACGGATCGAAAGAGCAGGTGACCAAGTTGATCCCACTGGCGGAGAAGCTGAATGTCATCATCGGACTGGAAAACGTCTGGAACAATCTGTGGGTGCGCCCCGACCTGCACAAGAACTTTGTCGCGTCCTTCAATCATCCGTTTGTGAAGGCCTACTATGACGTGGGCAACCACGTGAAGTACCTTGTGCCGGTGCATGACTGGATTCACACGCTGGGTGGACTCATCCAGAAGATTCACATCAAGGACTACGCGCTCGCGCCGGACAACCACAGCGGCAAGTTTGTGCATCCGCGTGACGGCAGCATCGACTGGCCGAAGATGCGCCAGGCGCTGGATGATGTGGGTTACAACGGCTGGATCACGGTGGAAGACAACGGCCTGCCGCTGCCTGAGTTCAACGACCGGCTGAACAAGATCATTGAAGGCGTCTAAGCTTCAGCGCATGGATGATGCGCGCCTCAGGGTTTTAGAATCTGGCCGATGAACTTGGTCAGCGCCTGCGTCGCGGGATCATCGGGAAGCCCGAGGTCGTTGTTGAGCTTCGAATGATCGGTGCTTTTGGCAGCAAAGGCCGTGGCAGGAACATCTGCCGATTTGAGCAGGCTGCTCAAACGAACGGCCTGAGCGGAATTGTCCGGCTGCGCGGCGACGTGGAAAATCAAGAACGGCGGGATGTTCTTGCCCTTGGCCACATGCGTCACGGCGGAGAAGTCTTTGTGCTTCGCGGGATCGTTGCCGAATTTTTCGCGGTGGCCGTTCTTGGGCGGCTCCTGCCCGTGCACGCGCCGCCGTGTCTCTGCTGTTTCGATGATGGCAGGGACATCGTAGGTGTCGCCATCGACAGGAACGCAGCCGATGAGGCAGTCGAAGGCCGCGCCTTCGGCCTTCAGGTAGCGGTCGTCGGTGCAGAGGAGGGCGGCGAGTTGTGCTCCGGCCGAGTGGCCGCCCACGAGCACGCGCTTGGGATCGCCGCCGTATTCGGCAATGTGTTTTTCCACCCATCCGAAGGCTTTGGCGACATCACGGGTGAGTGTGCCCATGTCCACTTCGGGCAGCAGGCGGTAATTGGTGGAGACGAAGACAAAACCTTTGTCCATGAACCACTGCGGCTTGAGTTTTACATCCGTCTTGTCGCCCTGAGTCCAGCCGCCGCCGTGGATCCAGAACACGACAGGGAGATTTTTGGCATTGGGTGGCGAGTAGATGTCGAGCACGTGACGTGCATGGCCGTTTTCGACGTAGGGGATGCCGGACTTCACGTTCTGGGCGAACGCGGTGGCGGCACAAGCGAGAGTGGCGAGGAGAATGAGTTTCATGGTTGGTGATCCATACGCCGCCACTCCGCCTTACTTCCGCGCCGGGAGATACTTTGCCAGATGGCGCATGGCGATCGCTTTGCAGCGCATCACTTCACTTTCCAAATTTTCACGTCGTCGATCCACACGGTATTGGGCACCAAGAAGCTGAACCAGCGTTTCATGGGATGGGCGTATCCTTCCGAGTGATGACTGCCGATCACCTTGCCGTCGAGGCTGAGGCGCATTTCGTCACCCTCGGTGACGAGGACGAGTTCATGCCATTCGTGGTCGGCCTTCCACGGGACGACCACTTTCTTGGAGTTGAGCAGGGCTTCGAACTCAGCAGGCGGCTTTACTTTGCGGGCCAGGAAGTCATCGCGCTTCTTTTTGACCTCCAGGTTCATGGTGCCGGTTTTGTGATCGATCAGCGTGATGCTGCTCTGACTCAAAATGCCGTAGCAGAGATGCCCGGCGTGAACGCCTTTCAATTCGCGGTCCACAAAGCCAAGCTGCAGCGATTCGCCTTGTGAGAGGCCGGGAAAGCGGAAGCGGATCACCGCGCCGCCATCGGTGAATCCGGCCTCGTGGTGGATATGCGCGGCATGCTTTGCCTCTTTGGAGGCACTGGCTATTTTCAAGCTGCCCTCATCGAGATCGGCCATCTTGGTCTTCGGCACGCGATCCGCCGTGGCGCTGTTCCAGCCATTGCCGATGGCTTTGGCGAGATTGCCATCCTCCTCACGCTCGAAGGCGTCATGGAAGATCATGTGGCCTTTTTCGCGCAGCCATGCGGCGTCATCACGCGGCGTGGGAGTGTCTGCTGCATGAAAGGCCGCCAGCGGAGCCAGCAGCAGAGTGGTGAAAAGGAATGACTTCATGCTTACTTCGGTGTGCTGACTCCTTTGGCCTTGGCGGCTGCTTCCCTGGCTTTCTTTTCAGCGGCAGCTTTGGCTTTCGCTTCTGCAGCTTTCTGCGCGGCCATGATACCGGCGACTTCGAGCGGCTGCCAGGCGGCTTTGGCTTTGTCGAGTTCGGCGGCATTGAGGCCGAGCGCCTGCAGCACACCGATGGCCATGAGCTTGTTGCCTTCCACATTCATGTGGACGCCATCGCTGGTGAGGACTTTCACGTTCGGCTTGTTCTCGGCCTTGATGCGCTCCTGAAACATGGTGTTCAGGTCTGCCAGAGGGAGATGCTTTTCCTTGGCGAGATCACGCAGGAAGGCGTTGTAGGGCGCGAGCAGGCCGTTCTCTTTGCTGTCGAGATTTTCCTGAATCACGGTGGCCGTGAGCATGACCGGCTTCACGCCTGCGGCCTGCGCCTGATCGATGATGGCGGTGATGTTCTTCTTGTAGGTGCCACGGGCGGCGACCTTGTCATCGTACGTGCCGCTCTTCGTCATGGCATCATCGAGAGGCACGCCGCGCGGACCGTGCCAGACGTCGTTCACGCCGCAGCTCAGGGTCATCCACTGCGGCTTTTTGCTCAGCACGTCCTTGTCGAGGCGTGCGAGCATCTGATCGGATTTATGACCGCTGATACCTGCGGGCACAGGCTCTGCTTTGATGCCATTGGCTTCAAGACCGGCGATCACCAGACGCACATAGCCTGCGGGAATGCCCCAGCCGCCTGCTGTGATGGAGTCACCGAGGAAGGCGATTTTCTCGCCGCTTTTCACAGTGATTTCTGCTTTGCCAAAAGTGGGAACGAGAAGGGCTGCAGCGAGAACGGGAAGAAGATGGGTGCGCATGATGGGTTGGAGGTGGGAATGAATACAGCAAGCAAACGAAGCGCCTGCTGCATCCTTTCTCCCGGCTTCACCCTGCGCGCGGATTGCACCTCTCAGGGTTTGAAAACAGCGATTTCTTTCGCGGTAGCGACATCCCAGGCGCGGACGATGCCGTCTTGATCGCCGCCGAGCACCACATCGCCGGAGCGGGTGGTGGCGAGGGATTGGAGGAAGGAGGTGGCACCTGGAAATTGTTTCACCACGCCGCCGTCGCTGGTGATGAGGCGGAGCTTGGTGTCGCCGGCGCTGGTGGCGAACTGATCGGCGGCACCGAGGTAGTGGATGCCGGTGACTTCCTTGTCCCAGCCATCGACGCTCTTGCGGCGGTCGCCGGTGGTCCAATCCCAGACTTTAACGACGTTGTCGGCACCGCTGCTGGCGAGCAGGCGGCCATCAGCACGCCATGAAACGCCGAGGACGTGGTGGGTGTGGCCTTCGAAAACCTTCACGACTTTGCCGGTGCTCAAGTCAGTGATGCGCAGAGCTTTGTCCGCGCCGCCAGAGGCGAGGAGCTTGCCGTCAGGCGAGAAGTCGAGAGCGAAGATGCTGTCGAGGTGGCGTTCGGCATAGTTCTTGGTGAGCTTGCCCGTCGCCACATCCCACAGGGTGATGTCGCCGCTGCGAGAAGGCTCGCCGCTGCCGATGGCAAGCGTTTTACCGTCGGGGCTGAAAGCGAGACTGTTCGCACGGTCGGTGATCAGAGATTCGCCATCGCCGGTGCCGAAGGTGCGTTCTAGGGTCCAAGTCCCACTGGTGCTACCGGGAACGATGGGCTTGCCATTCACAGTGCTCCAGGCGAGCGGCGGACCGCTTTCCTGTTCGGCGATGAGTTCGAGACCATTTGCGGAGAACTGGAGTGATTTGGCCTTCTTGAGTCCTGTTGTGATTGTTTTGGCGATGAGGTCACGATCCGCATTCGCTTTCACTGCTGCCTTCTTCACCACTTCGAGATGTGCCTTGGCATCCAGGACGGCCAGTTTGGCTTTCTTTTCGTTTTCGGTGACGAGTTTGATTTCATTCGCGGTATCCGTGATCGCGGTTTCGGCACGTGTGAGAGATTCCTGCGCGAGCTTGAGATCCGCGGCTGCCTTGGTGGCTTTTTCCTGCGCTTCGGTGTTCTTTTTGGCCAATGCCGCGTCGGGCTTGTCTTGTGGTATCTTGGCGAGTTGATCGGCGATTTCTTTTGCGCCCTTTTCCGCAGCGGCGTTGGCGTCTGACTTGGGCTTGATGTCCTTCTTCTTATCTTCGAGCGCCTTCTTCGCGAGTTCGGCCAGCTCGTTGGCTTTCTTCAGGCGATTCGTCTGCTCGGTGGCATTGGTCTCGGTTTTTTTGATGGCTTCGTTTTGATACGTTACTTCCAGCGCCGCGCGCACAGCGGTGAGGCTGTGCTGAGCAACAGCCTGCTCAGCGGTGAGGTCGGATTTGATGTGGGCGATCAGTTTGCCACCGGTGGTTTCGGTCAGTTTGATCGAGTTGTCGGCTTCCTGTGTCGCGGTGAGTTTGGCTGAAGGGGCGAGGGCGGGAGCTGCGGGTGTTGTGTGCTTCCACAGTTTCACTTCGCGAAAGCTGCCGGTGGCGAGGCGGGTGCCGTCTGGGCTGAAGGCGAGCGCCTGCACGAGATCGCGATGGGCGACACCGGGCTGCTTGTAGAGGCCGGATTTGAGCAGGGTTTCGTCCGTGAGCTTGGTGATGAGACTTTGCGTGGGCAGATGGTAGATGCTGATCTGATTGGCCCGGGCAGCTGCCGCAAAGTCACCCTGCGGTGCAACGGCGATGGCGTAGATGGGCTGCAAGCCTGCTGGCAGCGGCTCCCATGCGATGACCTGCACTTTTTTGGGTGAGGCTTTCGCGCCTTGATCAATCCAGGCTTTGAAGAGCGCGAGCTGTTCCGCGCTGAGATTCACTGCGCCGACTTTGTTGCCTTTCGGCGGCATCTCGGAGTCCCAGGTGTGTGCAGCGGCCTGATACATGACGCTGTCCGCGCCTTTGCCGGGAATGATGCCTTTGTCGCTTTCGCCGCCCTTCGCCATGAGCTCGGGCGTCTCCATGTTGAGACCGCCTTTGGTCGTGGTCTTGTTGTGGCAGGCGATGCAGTTGTCCTTCAAAAACGGACGGACTTGCTGGTCGTAGTCGATGGCCGCTGGCGATGCGGCCATGACGAATGACGAATGTAGAATGGCGAGTGGAAGGATGATTCTCATTTCTTGGCGACCTCCTTCACGCGGATGCGGATGGGATTGGAATAGACGATGAAGGTGGCTTCTTTGGCGGCAGACTTCGCGGCGAGGTCTTTGACGAGCTTGTCGGCGGTGGCTTTGGCGGCGTCTGATGACTTGAGGGCGGCGGTGGCGGCTTTGACGAGTTCGGCCTTTTTGGGCGTGGCGTCGGCATTGGCGGTGGCGAGCTGCTGTTTGGCTGCGGCTTGAGCTTCAGCTGCTTTTTTGGCGGCGGATTCGGCGGCACTGAGTTCTTCGAGACCACGACGGAATTTCATTTTCGCGGGACCTTGAAGGATGAAGCCGTAGTCTCCAGGGGCGAGCTTGAGCGCTTTCACATCGAGGGTGAATTTGCCTGCGGCGGCTTTGGCAGGGATGTCGGCTTCAGGAGCTTTGGCAACGTCGATGAGGCCGAGGGCTTTGAGCTTGAGGGCGTCGGTGAAGTCGGCATGACGGGTGACTTTGAGGGCGATGTCGAGCTTGGCGTCGGCGGCGACTTCGAGGATGTCTGTTTTCTCCGTCTGCACGAAAGCGGGGGCCAGCTGCGTGCTGACGCCGAGAGCGGGGGAGCCAGTGGTGCGGGAGAGAGTGTTGTCCCGGGCGGCGTCGGCAACGGCGAAGCTCGCGTAGTGGCTCTGCGGAATCTCGCTGAGAATGCTGGCTCCGGCAGGGGCATCGGCGCTGGCTTGAAAAGCGATGTAGCCGAGTGACTGGCCTTTGCCGATGAAGCCGCCGAGGCAGGTGACGCCTGCGGGGAGCTTGACGGCTTTGAGCTCGATGGGTTCGCTCAGGGCGTTGCGATTGGGGGCGATGATTTCGAGGGCGGCGATGCCTCCGCGTGGGATGTTGGCGCTGCCGATTTCGGCCCCCTTGGCCTTGGCTCCGGGCAGGATGGGATTGAGGGCAATGAGAGACGCGGGCTTGGGTGTCTCTTTGAGAATGCGCAGCTCGTAGGGCTGCATGGTGGCGGAGTTGTCGTTGATGGAGATGCGGAAGGTGCCGTCGGCCTTGGCCACGTAGGCGTAGGAGGGATCTCGATTTACGAAAGCGAGGTACGGCGCTGGCGTGATGGCGGGTGCGTCGGCGACTTCCGCCTGCGGCGTGAGAGTGCCGTCGGGTTTTAGATTTTCGATGACGAGATGCGGATCGGTGGAGTGGCCGAGCTGCTGGGAGTGAACTTCGAGAATGAATTGATCACCCGCTTTAAAAGCGAGATCGAACATGCGCGGCTGGCCTTGCTCAGGAAACTGATCGCGGATGACATCGCCAATCTTGACGCTGATGGGAGGCACGGGATGCGGCCCATAGGGAGAGCCCGACAAGGGGGCCAGCTTCATCAGATCCAGAGTCACACGGAATGCATAATCATCGCCAGTACGGTACATCAGGTCATTGAGGCGCAGGCGATAGGTGCCATCGGCGGGAGGAACGAAGGGCATGACGCCATGGCGCATGCGAGCGATCTCTTTGCCGCTGGTGTTGGTGATGGCACCGGAGATTTCGGTGCGGGTGTCAAAACGATGGCCATCGTAGCTGGCGATGATGGACTGGCCTTTTTTGGCCTCGAAGGTGAACCACTGCGGTGAGTTGGATTTGAAGGCGCCCTGAATGACGGAACCGACGGCTACTTTGAGAGCTTGGTCGGGCTTCGCGTTTGTCCCCGGGGAGGTGATGGAGTCGAGTGCGCTGATTTCAAACACACGCGGATTGGAGACACCGTAGTGGCCGACGAAGCGGAGATCGTAAAGCGCGGGTTTGAGGTCCGCAGGGAGAGCGATGCTGAAGATGTTTGGCTTGAGGCTCTTGAGGGGAATGACACGCTCGTTAAGCAGGATGGACTGCGGGCCATCGAGATCAGCGCCGCGCAGGGTGAGCTCGACTGAGGAGCCGGGCTTGCCGCCGAGCGGGGAGATGGAGATGAGTGTCGGAGATGGGAAGGTGGATTGAGAGAGCGCTGGGGCAGCGAAGGCCAGCAGAACTGCAAATTGTAAACCGAGAACTGAGAACTGAAAATGGGAGGAAGGCATGATGCGGGCGCTTAGTGATTGAACAAAAACTCCTTCGTGTTCAGCAGCGCCCAGAGGATGTCTTCGTAGGCTTCCTTTTTGCCTTTCAAGGCTTCGTCGCCGGCCTTGCCTGAGGTTTTCTTGTCGAGATGGGTGTGGGCGAATTTGACTTCGGCGGGGTTGGGGTCGCGGCTGAGGGCGATGTGATAGAGGTCGGTGATCTTGTCGTCGTCGGGGCGTGTGTCCTTGGTGAGGGTGTCGGCACGACCGTTGCCACGGGAAAGCTGGGTCTGGATTTCGGCCGCGTTCAGCAGGTGCAGACTCTGGGCGAGACTGGCCTCCTGGGTGCGCTCGCATTCGCAGGCGCTGGAGGAGTCGGGACGACCGAAGACACTGAGGAAGTAGGTGCTTTGGTTGTAGCTGTTGTCCGGCAGGGCGACGGCACGTGTGCCGGGGGCCTGACCGGCGAACGTGGTCTGGGTATCGAGCAGTGTGTTGACGGAGTCGTAGAGGACTTCGGCGTTGAGGCGCTTCGGATAGTAGCGGCTGAAATTCTGACGGTCCTTGGCGTTGTGCGCATTTGGAATGGCGCTGAGCTGGTAGGTGGTGGAATTGGCGATGGTGCGGATGAGCTGCTTCAAATCGTAGCCGCTCTTCACAAAATCCGCCGCGAGTGCGCTGAGCAGTTCGGGGTTCACCGGAGGGTTGGTCTCACGCATGTCGTCCTCGGGTTCGACCAGGCCGCGATTGAAGAAGTGCTTCCAGTAACGATTTACCAAGGTGTGGGCAAAGAATGCATTGTCCTTCTGGCTCATCCATTCGCCGAGCGCCTGACGGGGATCCTGTTCTGGTTTCAGCTTCAAGGCCTGACCGCCGAGGCTGGTGGGAGTGACGGCCTCCTTGGTGCGGATGTTCGTGGTCTGCGCAACGCCGCGTTTGCTGAAGATCATTTCCTCCGTGGCAAAGGACGAAGGCTTGCGGCTGACTTTGCTGAAGAAGGCGGCGAAGCCGTAGTAGTCCTGCTGGCTCCACTTCTCGAAGGGATGATGATGGCACTGCGCGCACTGCATGCGGGTGCCAAGGAAGAGCTGCGCGACGTCCTCCATCTGCTGCTTCATGTCTTTGACCTGACGATACCAGGCGACAGGGGGATTTTGGTCGAGATCACCGGAGGCGGAGACGACTTCGCGCACGAACTTGTCGTAAGGTTTGTTGTCGGCGATGCTGTCGCGAATCCACGAGTAGAAGAGGTAGCTGCCGCGTGCATACATGGGCTGCGTGCGCTGATTGCGCAGGAGGGCGCTCCACTTGTTGGCGAAGTATTCGGCGTAGTCCGGGCTGTCGAGCAGGCGGTCGATGAGGGCGCTGCGCTTGGTGGCGTCTTTGGAGGCCATGAAGTCCTTCATTTCTGCGGCGGTGGGGAGGCGGCCGGTGATGTCGAGGGTGACGCGACGGATGAAGGTGCCGTCGTCAGCGATGCCGGAGGGTGGCATGCCGATGGTCTTCAATTTCGCGAAGACGAGGTCGTCCACAAACCCGCGTGAGGCGGGCAGTGTGTCCACCGGAGCGCCGAGCGGCACGGTGGCGCGGAAGGTGGACACCTTGCCCTGATAGCGGATCATCACGGCGACATCGCCGGGCAGATCATAGAGCTGCACGCGGCCGGTTTCATTCGTCTCGGCCATCGCTTTTTCGTTGGCTTCATAGAGAGCGCGTTTGGTGACGTCGCGGGTGGTGCCGTCGGTGTAGTGTGCGGTGACCTTGAGCTGCTGCGCGGCTTTGAGGGGCATGGTGAGCTTGGCAGGCTCGACGCTGATGCTTGCCATCTTGGGATCGCTGTCCTTGCCGTAGGGCATGCCCTCGCGGATCCAGCGTGCGAGGTCGGCGTAGTCCTCGGACTTGGGATCGATTTTCTTGCCGCCGCCATGCGGGAGCTGCGCGGCGCCTTTGGTGAGCAGCAGGCTCTGCTCCGCCGCTGCGGGAAACACACGGCGTCCGCGCGCCTCCTTGACGATGTGCTCGTAGTCTTCCTGCGGCTCAAAGCCGAGGAGGGAGAGCTTGAAGCCGTTCTGCCCGCCGGATTTGCCATGGCAGCCGCCGCCGTTGCAACCGCCCTTGGTGAGGATGGGCATAATGTCGTTCGCGAAATTCAGCGGACGCAGAGCTTCCGCCGCGAAACAAGGTGCGGTGGCTGATAAAGCGGCGATGAGGATGAGACGTGAGAAGATCATGACAGGGAGAACCTACGGACTTCGAATGCGAATCTTGTCTTGGGAAGCAAAGTCCCTCACTTGGCCCAAGGAACGGCCCGGGGCACCTTGCGGTCCTTTTCAAGTCATGAGTCTGACCCAGGCTCGTTTTCCCAAGTCAGTGCGGCAAGGAATGCCTCCACAGAATCTGCCAGGATCAGGATGTCCCCAGGCTCCTCGGGGTCCGCCATGAAAATTTGATCGCTCTCATCTTTGCCTGGCTTCAGGAATATCCAGTTCTGATCATCGGCTATCGCGACAGGAACGATGTCGTAAGGCAGATCGCTTTCCGCGGCAGGCACGCAGTAGTCCCGGCGGAGAGGCTCAAACTCAATCGAGTGTTCCTCCGACTCCATGCCTCGAAGGCATGGGAAGGCCTGCACTTGGCGAGGAACTTCGTAAATTTTTTTCAATGCCTCAGGAATCGGCCGCGCCAAGTGCTCCGCGTAAAACGCCCAGTCTGGATGTAGAAGGGCGTCGATCCGGGCCTGCTTGAATCCTTCGATTTCTCTCCATGTCAGACCTTCACCCCGCATTGCATGCCGCAAGACGAACCACCCGAACGCAGACATTCCAGCAAAGACAAGCAGCCCCGGCACATTCTTGAGCATGCTGTAGTCTGCTTTCGCCCATGCAGACCATGTCGCGAGCGCAATCACAGCAGAACCGGTCACTAGGCAGACAACGCCGAAACAGCCTAGCGGTGTGCCCACCAACACTCGCAGAACCAGGCCGATGAACCCGCGCGGATTTTCAAAGTGAATTTCATCACGGGCCTGCCGCGCTGTGAAGAACAACACCACAGGGCCAGCCAAAAACATCCAAAAGCACACGACAATGGACAACCATTCAGGGAATGTTTTCCCCAAACGGGCCCATAGAACGAAGACAGCGATAAACAGCGCCAGGACAGCGAAGAAGATCTTGGTACGAGGCATGCGATCCATCACACCAGTTCTGGCATCGGAAGATGGCCATCGACGAGGTATTGCGGTCTGCCGGTGAGATCGGTGAGGGTGGCTTTGGTCACGTCGATGCCCATCTGCTTGTAGAGGGTGGCGAAGACTTCGCCAAAGGCGACGGGGCGTTCGGTGGGCTCGCCCGCTTGTTTGTCGGTGGCACCGATGACCTGACCGTGGCGCATGCCGCCGCAGGCTAGGAGTGCGGAGGCGACGCGCGGCCAGTGGTCGCGGCCGCCTTTGGCATTGATTAATGGCGTGCGGCCAAATTCGCCCCAGACGACGACGGAGACATCTTTGTCCAAACCGCGCTCGTGCAGATCGGCGATGAGGGCGGTGAGTCCGCTGTCGAGCAGCGGCAGGTCTTCGCGCAACTGGCCGAAGTTGTTGGAATGGTAGTCCCAGCGGCTGAAGGCGAGTGTGACGACGCGTGCGCCGGCTTCGACGAGACGACGCGCGGCAAGGAAGTGCTCGGGCAAGCGAGGACCGCCGTCGTCGCGGTTGCGGTTTTCGCCTTTGCCGTAGCGCGCGACGACGCGCGGATCTTCACGGCTCAAATCGAGGGCTTGGATCAACTTCGGACTCGTGAGCACATTGAGCGCCTGCTCATTGAAGACATCGACGCCACCCATGAGGCCGGTGGCATCCATGTCACGACGCAGATTGTCAAAGCTGGAGAGCAGTGACTTGCGATCGCGCAGGCGATCCATCGTGATGCCGTGAAGCGCCATGTCTCCCGTGCCACCGCCGCGATTCGCTTGGAAGGGCGCATGCGCGACGCCGAGGAAGCCCGGCTCACCGGTGCGCGCCCATTCCATGTGGCCCATCTTTGGCGCGAGACCGACGAAGGGCGGCATGGCGGGATTTGCGCTGCCCTGCAAGCGGGAGACGATGGAGCCGAAGGAAGGCCAGCCACCGGGAGGTTGCTGCTTGGAGTTGCGGCCGGTGAGACACTGGAAGGCATCGTGGCGCACATCACAGTCGGCCAGCGAGCGGATGAGGGTGCACTTGTCCATCATCTTGGCGAGACGCGGCAGATGCTCGCAAATCTGGATGCCGGGGACGTTGGTAGAGATGGGTTTGAACTCGCCGCGGATCTCGCTCGGCGCGTCCGGCTTCATGTCGAACATGTCCTGATGCGACGGGCCGCCGGGCAGGAAGATCATGATGACGGCCTTGTGCGACTTGCCTGTCTTCTGCGCGGACTCGGCACGCAGCACATCATTCAACGACAGCCCGCCCATGGCAAGCCCGCCGATCTTGAGGAAGTTTCGACGCGACACACCATCGCAATAGCCGCCGCTGGGATGTGAGTAGAGATTGAGCATGAATGATGAGGGACCACTAACCTACGCAGACAATGACAGCTCTCTTGCCAGTGGAGCGTTGTTAGGCAGCATGAGCGGACTGATCGGGCACACGATGTATGGCATCCTCGCGGCGAAAGCGGCGCAGGGACGCGGGCTGGCGGTGTCGCCCATCATTGAGCGGCATCTGCCGAGCTTTCTCTGTGCTGCCTATCTCGGCTGCGACATTCAGGTCATGCCTGAAGCCGTGTGTGTGGACACCGGACGCGAGGTCGGCTTTGGCACCGTGCCGCTGGGAAAAAGTCCGCTCACGGGTGGTGCGGTGAAGCAATGGGCACTGGAGCATGAAGGGCGCAACTACCGGCCCAAAGAGATTCATGGTCTGTTTTATGGCCGCTCGCATCTCGTCTTCGGCTGGTCGGCAGCGGAGGTTAGCCTGGGTGTGCCGTGGGATCATCTGGCCGACTACTGCGCGCTGGCGATCCGCGATGACATGACCAGCGAGCGCGGCCTGGCCTATGCGCTGGGCTGGATGGTTCACATTGTGGGCGATTCGCTGATCAAATCCGTGCAGCCGGGCATCCGCATGCATCTGCTGGATGGTGTTTACACCCCGCGAAACCGCGTGGTGCAGGATCAGTTCACGTATCACACGATTGGCGGCGAACTGGGCATCGACTGGGTCAAAACTTTCCGCGACATGGCGGCAACGCCTGTGGAGCCCATCCAATTACACTACATGCGCATTGCTGGGAAGAGGGGTAGGCTTGGACAAGTTTTCGACGATGGCTGGAAGCCGGAACTGCAGCCGCTGTTGAATGCGGTGCTCGTGGAGAATCGCCGCTGGCTGCCGCATCACACAGAAGACGTGCTCCGAGACGTGCAACGCGACAGCGAGGAGGCGAAACGCGTGAGCGGTGGGCTGGAGCATGCGCAGATGATTCAAATGGCGGAAGCGGCGGGCATGCGCGACACGCTGGTCACGATTGCGGAACAGTGCGCCGATTTGATGGAGCAAACCATCGCGCTGGTGCCCGAATGGCGGGATTTACCGCCGCAGCCGAAGAAGGGATGGAACCAACTCAAACACGAATGAAACACCTGCTGCTTTTACTCTGCGCCGCCACGCTGCACGCCAGCGACGGCAAGCTCATCGTCACCTACCTTGGCATGCCGGAGCATGGGCTGGCCATCGTGGTGCAAACGCCCTCCGGCAAAACGTGGATGATCGACACCGGCCATCAGTCGGACAAATATGATGCCGGTCGCGACACCATTGAACCGTTTCTCAAAGCTCGTGGCATCACACAGCTCGATGGCATCGCCATCAGCCATCCGCATGGCGATCACTACGGCGGTGCGCTCTGGCTGCTCGACCACCTGCCGGTGAAGACCTTTGTGGACACAGGTTATTCGGCACGCGGTCTTGCGCTGGCCTACAGCCGAATACGCCAGCACGCGCAGGAACGCGGTGCGAAATACATCACCGCCACCGAGGGCGACACGCTCGACTTTGGTCCTGAGCTGACCGTGGAAGTGCTTTCGCCACCGAAACAAATGCACAACACCGACACCGATCCCGCGAAGATCACCGAGCATGGCCTGCTGAATACGAACTCGCTCTTTCTACGCCTTCAACATGGCAAGAACGTCTTTTTCTTTCCCGGTGACGCCTACGGCACCGGGCAGCGCTACGTCTTGGAACATACTTCGCCTGAAAGACTCAAAGCCACGGTCGTTACCGCGCCGCATCATGGCTTCAACACCCATCCTGAGTTTGTGACCGCCACGAAGCCGAAATTCGCCATCGCCTCGTGCCTCGCCTTTTATGCAGGCAGCGAAGTGCCATCGCCTGGGGACAAATTGAAGGATCAGTTTGAGCCGCTGGGCACGAAGGTTTTCGTGACGGCTTGGAATGGGAACATCGAGATCACGTCTGATGGCGTGGATGTGACGGCGAAGACGGAGCGCGAAGGGAAGTGAGGCGCGACTAAGCCAGCCCTTTGATGGGGGAACCCATGTAGAGGGTGTGCGGACGACCGGTGAAGTCATGCCACATGAGATCGTTGGGGAGGCCGAGGGCCTCATAAATGGTGGCTGCGAGATTTTCGGGCGTCTGGGCATCGCTGACGGGATAACCGCCGATCTTGTCGGTTTCACCGATCACGCGACCGCCCTTGATGCCGCCGCCGGCGAGCAGGACGCTTTGTGTGTGGCCCCAGTGATCGCGACCCGGCAGGGCGGTGGCGGAGATGCTCTTAATTTTGGGCGTGCGGCCAAATTCGCCGCCCATGATGATGAGCGTTTCATCCAACTGGCCGCTGGCGTCGAGGTCTTCGATCAAGGCGCTCACGGCCTGATCCATCGGCGGGAGCAGGTAGTTTTTCAGATTGCCCCAAGCGGCTTGATGCGTGTCCCAGGTCTCGTTGTTGCCAAGATTTACCTGCACCATGCGCACGCCGCTTTGCACGAGCCTGCGGGCCATGAGGAGCGACCAGCCGTAGCTGTGGCGGCCGTAGCGGTCGAGCATCTTGGGATCGACTTTTTCCAGGCTGAAGGCGTCATGCACCTTGCGATTGCTCAGCAGGCCGATGGCCGCCTGCCGGGTGGAATCAAAGGCTTCATCACCGGCCAATGCGGTGAGATCCGAGGTTTGCTGCTCCAAGGCATTGCGCAATGAGACGCGGTCCATCACGCGATCCATCGTGAGCCCTTGCGGCAACGAGAGATGCGGGGCCTGGAAGAGCAGGGAGGGATCCGTCTCAAAGCCGCGCTCGTGATGGAAGAGGTATTTCGGATAAGCGCCGTAGTGCTTCGGATGGTAAGGCGACATCTGCAGGAACCACGGGTCATGCTGGGCACCGAGCGTGCCGGCAAACTGTCCGGCGAGCATGCGACCTTCGCGATGCACAAGCTTGTCTGGCAAAACAATGGCGGGCGGCAGGTTGTCTTTGCGCTTTGGCAGCAGTGCGGTGGCCAGTGCTGCCATGCTGGGATGGTCGGACTTTTTTGGCTTCGATGGATCAAAACCCAGCGGCGCATCGGTGCGACCGGTGAGCATGATGTGATGGCCCAGCGAGTGATCGCTGCTGCCATGTGTGAGCGAGCGCACCAGCGACCACTTTTCCGAGATGCGTGCGAGATTGGGCAGGTGCTCGCAGATGTGCAGGCCGGGGGTGCGGGTGCGAATGGGCTTGAACTCGCCACGGATCTCCATGGGGGCGTCAGGCTTCATGTCGAAGCTTTCATGCTGCGCGAGTCCGCCGGAAAGGAAGATGTAGATCACGGACTTCGCACGCTGCGGCTGCGTGGCAGCCGTCATCGCCTGAAGGGCGCTGAGATGGTTCATGCCGAGGCCGAGCAAACCCACCGCCCCGGCCTGAATGACTTCGCGGCGGGAGACGGGATGCGCTGGATGCGGGAAGGACATACGCCTACAAATACGCAGGCTGTCGCCAAGCCTTTCCAAACGGCCTACTTCCGGTTCCAGACACCCAGCTTGATCTTGTGATCAGGGGTAGCGGCATCCGCAGCAGACTTTTGCCGCAAAATCTTGGTCACCACCACTATCCCGTCCTGGACCACCACTCGCAGATCGGCTTCATCCCCTTCATTGAGGACCAAGCCTTCTGGAATGGTCGTTTTGATCGGATACATGGAGAGACTATACGCCTGCACTGGGCAGGGGCAAGACACCTTCCACCTCAAATCAGCTCCGGCATCGGCTGCCAGCCATCGGTCAAGAACTGCGGACGACCGGTCAGATCGTTGAGCGTGGTCTTAACGGCGTCGATGCCCATGTGCTTGTAGAGCGTGGCAAAGACTTCACCAAAATGGACCGGACGTTCGGTGGGTTCGCCGCCGAGTTTGTCGGTGGCTCCGATGACCTGTCCCGTGTTCAGTCCGCCGCCAGCAAGCAAGGCACCGCCGACGCGTGGCCAGTGGTCACGACCGCCGTCTTTGTTCATGAACGGAGTGCGGCCAAACTCGCCCCAGGCGACTACGGCGACGTCTTTGTCGAGTCCGCGCTCATGCAAATCTTCAACAAGGGCGCTCATGCCTTGATCGAACAATGGCAGGTGGCGGAGGAGTTGCGGGTAATTGTTGTCGTGGAAGTCCCAGCGGCCAAAATTCAGTGTGACCACGCGTGCGCCAGCTTCGACGAGGCGGCGGGCGAGCAGGAAGTGCTCAAGATTGAGCGGAGCGCCATCGCCGTAGTTTTTGGAGTCGCCCTTGCCGTAGCGTTCGCGGGTTTTGAGCTTCTCCTGGTTCAAATCGAGCGCGGTGAGCAGCTTGCTGGAGGTCAGCACATTGAGAGCCTGCTGATTGAAGGCGTCCATGCTGCCGACGAGGCCGCTGGAATCCATTTCGCGGCGGAATTTGTCAAAGCCGGTGAGCAGCGAGCGGCGGTCTTCGAGACGATCAAGTGTGATGCCATTGAGCTGGAGGTCATCCATGCCTGCTCCGTTCGGGCGGAAGGCGGCATGCGCATTGCCACAGAAGCCGGGATGCCCCGGCGATCCGTAAGGCGGATGTCCGGCCTTCGGAGCGAGGCCGATGAACGCTGGCATGGCGGGATCAGCCTGGCCTTTGAGCCTGGAAACGACCGAACCTAAGGAGGGCGGATCGGAAAGGCGTCCGACCGGGGCACCGCCACCGTTCGCGGGCGGGGCCTTGCCGGTGTAGCAGATGAAGCTGTCATGCGCGCCGTTCGGGGAGCCGTACATGCTGCGGATGGGCACCAGCTTGTCCATGATCTTGGCGAGACGCGGTGCGTGCTCGGAGATGTGGATGCCGGGGACGGCGGTCTTGATGGGTTTATAAGGGCCGCGGATCTCCAGCGGCGCGTCCATCTTCAAATCATACATGTCCTGATGCGGGGGCGCGCCG
>NZ_JAQSEA010000168.1 GCF_029946185.1 Prosthecobacter sp. | reverse complement strand
CTGAGCGAGAAGATCGAGATTTGCGCGCTGATGATCGGCACTGATGCCCTGCGGTGGTCGCAGATCGAGAATGGGTGAGCCTTTGGGGCGTAGCGGGGTGCCTTGAAACTGGGCGGGCAGGTAGCCGTTGCTCCAGTTTGCGCTGCCGCCTTGAGGGTAGCTGATCTCGGGCAGGACCATGAATCCAGGGAGGTCTTGATTGACGGAGCCGAGGCCGTAGGTGACCCATGCGCCGAGGGCGGGATCTCCGCCGAAGCGGTTGCCGCAGTTCATCTGATACATGGCGGTGGGATGATTCACTGAGTCCACCTGGCAGCCGCGAAAGAAGCAGAGCTCATCCGCCACGCCTGCGAGATGCTGCCAGGGATCGCTCATCCATGCGCCGCTCTGGCCGTGCTGGGCGAACTTGAAGGGGGATTTTACATAGTAGCGCTTGCCGCTTTCCATGGCGGACTTCTGCTTTCCTTCACGGGTGAACTCCTTGAGGTGGAGTTTATCGAGGACGGGCTTTGGATCGAAGGTGTCGATGTGGGAGGGGCCGCCTTCCATCATGAGGAAGATGCAGTTTTTGGCCTTGGCGGGAAACTGCTGCGCCTTGGGTTCGAGGGGGCTGGTCTGTTCAGCGGCGAGGAGGGAGGTGAGGGCTACACTGCCGAGCGAGGTGCCGAGACCATAGATGAACTCACGGCGTGTGGGTGCATGCAGTGCGCGAGAGTCGGAGCAGGGGAAGAAGTTCGGCTTCATGGATTAGTAGAGGTAGACGAATTCATTCGAGTTCAGCAGGGCGAGGCAGACGTCTGCCAGTGCGCGGGTTTGTGCATCGACATCGGCGGGCTGGAGATCGGGGATGAAATCGGCGTAGCCAGGGAGTTTTTCGTGGAAGCTGAATTTCTCGCCGGTGTTTTCTTCCACGGCGTCGCGTTTTACGGCGAGTGGGGGCTGTGGTTGTTTGAAGGCGAGGGTGGCTTGTCTGGCTACCATAAGATGCCAGTGCGTGGTGCAGGCGGATTTTTCAGCGGCGGATGGCGGGCGGCCGTAGGTGAGCTGGAAGAGGCGCGTGATGACATCTGCCGGCTTTTCTTTGAGCACGCGATTGGCCAGCGCGAGTGCGCGATTGTGTGTGGGCTGGCCGTTGAAGAGGCTGAAGACCTGGGGGGTGACGGTGGAGACTTCGCGGGCTTCGCAGGAGAAGTCGGGGCCGGGTTCGTTGAAGACTTCCATGAAGGGGTCGCGCAAGCCGCGAATTTTTAAGGCGTACAAGCTGCGGCGGTGGCGCTGCGCGGGCAGGGCATTGGGGACCCAGGCGGAGGCGAAGGTGCCCATGACCTGGCGGGGCTGCATGGCGACTTCGATGTTGATCTCGGGGCGATTGGGGATGCCGCCGAGGGTGGGGTTCAACTCGCCGGTGATGCTGAGCATCGCATCGTGCATCTCTTCGGCCATGAGGCGGCGGGGCTTGAAGACGGCGTAGGATTTTTCGGCTTCTTCGAGGCTCACTTCGGCTTTGATTTCGGAACTGCGCTGATAGGCGGCGCTGGTCATGATGAGGCGATGGAGTTCTTTGATGGACCCGTTTTTCTCCACCAGCGTGGCGGCGAGCCAGTCGAGCAATTCGGGATGCGTGGGCTTTTTGCCGGTGCTGCCGAAGTTGTTGGGGTTGCCGGCGATGGCCTGGCCGAAGTGCCAGAGCCAGAGGCGGTTGACGATGGCGCGTGTGGTGAGAGGGTTGTCCTTGCTGGCGATCCAGTTTGCCAAAGCGGTGCGACGGCCTGCGATGGCATTGGGGAATTCGATGCTGCCGAGTACGGAGAGGACGCCGGGTTTTACGGGACGGGTGGGGGAAAAAGGATCGCCGCCACCGAGGATCGCGGTTTGCTCCAGTTCGCCATTTGTCATGGGGTCGAGGGGCATGCGGATGGGCTGAGTGATGCTGGTGACCTGGGGTGTGCGGCCATCATAGACGCTGAAGGCGAAGGGTTCGTAGCGTTCCAGTTCCCACTTCAGGCGTTCGAGGCCTTTGCGTGCGACGCGTTCGTTGCCGAAGTCTTCCGGTTCGAAGCCGACGAGCTTGGGTGGGTACTGGTCTTCTGGTGTGTTTTGTTTTTGCAGGGCGGATCGGGCGGTTTCAAAGACGCCGGTGAAACTGCGGCCCTTCTTCACTTTGCCACCGTTGGCGATGAAGGCGCGTGCGGAGGTTACGGCTTTGTCCCATGCGGCGGGATCGAGCTTTTTCTCAGCGTGCCATTTCGTGGCATTGGCGAGCATCTTGTCATCAAGACGTGCCAGCATCGCCATGTGTTCGATACGGCGTGCTTCGAGATATTTTTTCTCTTCGAAACCTGCCGTGTTTTCCTGCGGCAGAAAGGGGGCTGGGCGCTCTGCTAGTTGTGTGGTGCTGAAGCAGGCCTGCATGGAGTAATAATCATGCGTGGGTATGGGGTCGAATTTATGATCGTGGCAGCGGGCGCATTGCAGGGAGTGGGCGAGGAAGGTTTCGCCGACGCTGTTGGTCACGTCATCGAGGAAGCGCTGGCGTGCGATCTTGGCGACTTCCATGCTGGTGAGTTCCCAGGGGCCCATGCGTAGAAAGCCGGTGGCGATGAGTGTTTCAGAATTGCCGGGCGGCATCTCATCACCAGCGATCTGTTCCTTGATGAACTGGTCATACGGCTTGTCTGCATTGAAGCTGCGCACGACGTAGTCGCGGTAGCGCCAGGTGTTGCCGCGCTCGTAGTCGTTGGCGAAGCCGCTGCTGTCAGCGTAGCGTGTGACATCGAGCCAGTGGCGGGCCATGCGCTCGCCGTAGTGCGGTGAGGCGAGGAGGCGGTTGACTAGATGCTGGATGCTTGATGCTGGATCCTGGATGAATTCTTTTTCGAAGGCTGCGGTTTCTTCGGGTGTGGGAGGCAGGCCGGTGAGGTCGAAGGTGGCGCGGCGGATGAAGGTGAGGGCATCGGCTGCGGGCGCGGGGTGCATGCCGTCGGGCATGTGCAGGGCGATGAGTTCATCGATGGGGCTGGAGGTTTTCACCGCTGGTTTTTTGACTGGTTGATAAGCCCACAGTCCTTCTGGTTTGTAGCGGCGACTGGCCCATTCGGGGGAGAGTGCGCCGGTGGTTTTTACGATGACACCGTCCTCAGCGCTCCAGGCCTCGGCATTGGCCTTTGCTATGGCGTTTCG
>NZ_JAQSEA010000167.1 GCF_029946185.1 Prosthecobacter sp. | reverse complement strand
ACTTTGTGCATCCAAGTCCAAGTTTGTGTGGGGATGAAACGTTGAGTGGAAAGATTTTCGCGGATAAAGATTTTTCCTGCATCCACCCGCGTTTTGCCGTGTTTATTTTTCCGACCATGAAATTGACTCAACTCCTGCCTCTGCTGGCCGTGGTGCTGGCCTATCCTGCCAGCGCACAAACTCCTGCTGCTGAACCCGAGAAACCCGAGAGTAAGGTGATTCTCACTCCGGCTCAAACGGAGCATATTCTCAAAGAGCTGGAGAAGGTGGAGGCTCAGATTGGCAAGGGCAGGGGCTCCGTCTTTGGTGTGGCCATGGCGAAGTTTCGTGAAGGAATGGCCAGTCCGGCGGCTGCCCTGGCGCTGTATCTGGAATGCTACAAACTGGAGCATTTCGACCGTAAAAACCTGAAGCAGACAGATTTCATGGACTGGCGGACTAGAAATGAGGTCCGCCTAAAGGACGAAGATTTCAAGCGGGCACTGTCCCTGCAGCTTGAGTACCTCGTGCTGACGATTCAGGCGCAGGAGATCGACGAACCCAGTAAAATGGCTCCGATTGTGGCATCTGTGCAGGCGTTTTTGGCGAAAGCGATTACCGCCGTTCAAGGAGCCACCTCCCACTCTGCCTCGGGTGCAGTGGTGGACAAGGATGCGAAAGGTGGACGCAAGGGCGGAGGCGGCGGCGTAGGTGGCGGCGGAGGTGGCGGCGGTGGAGGAAATGCGCCTGCGGGAGACATTCTGGGCACCCTGCGGCAGTCCGTGGCAACTTCTGAGTTTGCCAAGGCTTACTCGCTGGAAGATTTCCTGAAGCGTAAGGAATGGGAATACCAGCCGCTGGGCGTGAGGGGTATTTACTCCAACATCGTTTTCCCCTACTACCTGGCGGAGAAACCGACGGAACTGCCAGCGCAGTGGGATGCCCGCATCAATGCCGAGGTGGCCATGCGCAAAGCCATCATGAGCGAGACTGAGTACGCTGAATACAGCAAAGATACCGGGCCGCGCATGCTGTGGGAAAAGAACAACTACCTCGTGGAAAACAACGTCACTCCGGTCGTGGCGCTGGCTGACATGCTGAAGGTTATTCAGGCCTACCCAAGTCATCCAGACGCCATGAATTGGCTTAGGGAGTTCCGCGATCTGATTAAATCAGTCTCTGAACCCACGGAGGAGCCGACGGAAAAAACCGTCGGTGTGCAATAGCCGGCCCTCCTCTCATGACGCGCTGGCTTGCATCGGTGCTCCGCAGCTTTGGCCCTGCGCTGGCGGGAGTGGCATGGGCGCTGAAAACACAGCGCAATCTGCAGGTCCATCTCGTCGCCACCGTGCTGGTGGGCGGGCTTGGCCTCTGGCTGCAACTGGCGGCCTGGGAGTGGTGTGTGGTGCTGCTGGCCATGGGGCTGGTATGGGTGGCGGAACTGCTGAACACAGCGCTCGAAGTGCTGGCGGATCGCGTGAGCAAGGAGCGTGAGGAGCCCATTCGCAGGGTGAAGGATACTGCGGCTGCGGCGGTGCTGATGGCCGCTCTGACGGCACTGGGTGTGGGATTGGTGGTCTTTTTGCCGAAACTCTGGCGCTTGCTTTGAGAATATTCCGCCGCCGCCTTGACGCAGCGAAGCACACTTCTATGATGCGGCGCGTTCACGCTCCCCCCCCAAACTTTTACCGAATCACACCCGATGGCCATTCTTGTTGAAACCGACACCCGCATTCTTGTTCAAGGTATCACCGGAGATTTCGGTTCACGTCACGCGAAGGCTTCCATCGACTACGGCACACAGCTAGTGGCTGGCGTGACGCCGGGCAAAGGCGGTCAGATTTTCGAACACAGCGGCAAAAAAGTACCGGTGTTTAACACTGTCTCTGAAGCCGCCCGTGAAACCGGAGCCACCGTGAGCGTGATCTTCGTGCCACCTCCGTTTGCTGCCGACGCCATCCTTGAAGGCGTGGACGCCGGGCTCGACCTCGTCGTCGCCATCACCGAAGGCATTCCAGTCAATGACATGATCCGGGTCAAAGCCGCCATGAAAGGCAGCAAGACACGCCTCATTGGCCCGAACTGCCCCGGTCTCGTGACTCCCGGCTTCGGCGACAAATCGCATGGCGGCTGCCGTATCGGCATTGCTCCAGGGTACATTCACAAGCGCGGCAACGTCGGCGTCGTCAGCCGTTCCGGCACGCTCACATATGAAGCCGTGTGGCAGCTCACGACGCGTGGGTATGGTCAGAGCACCTGCGTTGGCATTGGGGGGGATCCGGTGAACGGCACCAACCACCTCGACGTGCTCAAAATGTTCAACGACGATCCAGAGACAGAAGCCATCATCATGATCGGCGAAATCGGTGGTAACGCCGAAGTCGAAGCGGGTCTCTGGGCCAAGGACAACTGCAAGAAGCCGATCGCTGCCTTCATCGCTGGAGCGACCGCTCCTCCCGGACGCCGCATGGGTCATGCCGGTGCCATTATCGGTGGTGCAGATGACACTGCTGCGGCGAAGAAGAAGATCCTTGCCGAGTGTGGCATCGCTGTTTCCGATTCACCCGCTGACATGGCAGTTACGCTGCTGAAGCTCTGGGGCAAAGCCTAAGCCAAGGCTGAGTGAGCTATGCCAAGCCCCGCTGCAGACAGCGGGGCTATTTTACACAGATGGGAATGGTCACACATTCCTCTTTGAAGGACGGAATATGTTCATCGCCTGCTAAAACTCTGACCGCAGCTTGGAGTTGCAAGCGGACAGGAAACTAGCGTGATCGGGTCGTTGTCGTTTCTGTAGTCTGCGTCACGGAGGGACTGGTTAGAGTCTCAGGTACAACAGTCTCTCTACGCACGGTGGTGGTGACGGGCCTGTCGTCATTATCATCAATGGAGATGCAGGCGGAGGCTGTGAGCGATATGACTACAGCAAGGACTTCAAGGACAGGATGTGATTTCATAACATCACTTCTTCGCTGATCAGCGTGCCCGCGCGTGTATCCAAAATCGATCTGAGATCGCGGTGTCGATCTCAATTCATCGCGGGAAGCAGTTCTAAAGAAGGGGGGGGCATTTCCTGGCGGGTAAGCCAGGTGTGCTGGAGCAGTCGCTGCCCTGTCTTTTCAACACGGCGCGTATTTGGCGCGTCTCAGCCCCAAAAATGGAACCACTGATTCAGCCATCCAACAACGGCGGCGATGGAGCCGAGGACAAGCATGCCTTCGGTGAACATGCGCAGGCGTTCGCCACGGCGTGCACGCTGTTTGGCGATGGGGACGCGGCGATGACGTGGGGCGGGGGACGCTAGTTCCATGGGGGGCACCATGTTCACGTTTGCCAGACGGCGCTGGCGTTCTATACGCGGCGCTGCTGTGATGAAGCATTCCAAGCGGTGAATCTCACTATTCAGTTCATCTGAACGTTTGGTCAGGCTGCGGGATTTGCGCTGGGGCGATGCCTCCTCCTTCAATGCCTGAACAGGCTTTGGGCGGCGTGAGCGGACTTTGCGATTGCCAGAAAACAGAGCCATAGGGATGAGCGGTGAGGGTTCGCGAAATTAGAACATCAGACGGATCAGAACGATGGCGACGATCACGGTGCCCATCAGCGGAAGGGTGAAGGCAAAGCCACGGCGCAGCCAGGCCTTCAGATCATCGGCATGGGAATTGAAGGCAGACATCAACGGCGCGTTGGCGTCGTCGAGATTGATAGGACCTCCGGCGGAAACGCCTTCCTGAGGGCCCATGGCATGCAGACGACGGATGCCTTTGGCGTAGTCGCCTTCAGCGTCATCAATGGCGGCCAGAGCGCCGTCGAGCTCTTCACTCACCTGAGAGCGGTGCCACTTCTCCGGCTGGAGGGATTTTAAAATTTCCTGATGGCGGCGGAATTCGTCGTGAATGGCGGCGAGATCTTCGACTCGCTTCTGCGCGTCATAAAGTTCACGCTCGACCATGCTGGCAGAGCGGCCGATTTTTTCGACGAGATCGCGTTTTCCGGCGACAAAGCGCTCCTGCTTGATGCGCAGGGCTTCGAGATGCTGCTTTTGACGTTCGATTTCTTCCTGCTGCCGACGGAGTTCCTGCAATTGCTCCTGTGCGGCCTTCACCTTGGAATCGACATTCTCCAGCGAGGAGGCGACGGCGTGCCCATCCATGAACTCGGGCGCATCTTCAAAAACGAGGAAATTATCCTCATTGTGGCCGTTGGCAGTGGCGAGAGCAGGTGCTTTGCGGGTGATCATGGGAGTACTGGAAATTATTTCCAGTATCCAAATACTACAGATGCCTTAAGTATTCCAGATTTTTCGTCTGTTTTTTGGCAAAAAAATAGGGAATCCCTCCAAAAGCCACGGTTAGTACCGCGAGTCCAACTAAAGCTGCCAGTTCGAGTTTACCATTATTCCCCGCCATGGCCACGGCATCCTGCCTGAGATTCTGCCATGATGGGATCAGCAGCAAGACCATACTGCCCACAATATAAACGAAACTGGCGATCAAACAGACCGTGCCGCCAAACCCGGAGACGATGCGTGCGGGATTCGACTCCCGGAAGTTGGGAACCAGAGCGCCAAGAGACAGCGCTAGTGAGGTCAGGCCATAGCTTAGCATGAGAATGGAAGCACTGAAATAGAGGATTCGCTGCCCTGGTAGGCCGAGAGAGATTCCTGAGACCACGACCAGTGTCACCATGACGAGTGCCAGCACGCTGGCGCTGAGGCGAAGTTTTAAGGCCAGTACCCGGTGCAGTGGCAAAGGGGAGAGCCCTAGAATCCACATCCGCTGCCCCTCCAGGCTGAACTGCGGGTAGATGAAGCGGGTCGTCAGCGTGGACAGTGCGAGGCAGCAGACCAGCAGGTTCAAATGACTCACGACGGTGACCCAAAACGGACTTTGCAGATCGTAGCCCAGCTTGCGCAGATTCATTGAATAGATCAGCAGCAGGCCAAAGATGATCGCCGACTGCCCCCACTGCACGGGTTCGCGCAGAAACGTTCGTACTTCCTTTACGAGCAGCGCATACGAGGCACGGTCAAGCGCCAACACGCGGCGTAGCCAATGGCTCAGGCGTCCAGGCTTGGCGTGTGACACGGGGGCTTTGACCTTGCTGACGGCTCCTGGTGCCGCGCTCATGATACGGTTCCATGCGGCGTAATAGAAAGTGCCCGCGATCCAGTTGGTAATCAGGATGCTCATCAGCGCATTGGCGAAGAGCACGAGATTGAAGAACAGGGTGCGCTCAACGGTGCCGCGTCCGGCGGCCTGAATCGTTTCCGCCACCCATGAACTGGGCAAGAGCGGGTGCATGCAGATCTCCGTGTGCCGCAGGATCTGGTTCAAGCTCGCACTCAGGTCACCTGAGTTCAGGGACTCGACACTGGAATGCCAGATGGGCAGTGTTTGAATCAGCATCAGGACGACGACTGCGAGCAGGGGCTTCCACATCCAGCGCTTGGACCAGCGGACGAGGGCGATCAGCACCCAGGTTGAAACATTGGCGGCGATCGTCACCAGAGCCAGCAATGCGGGTAGTACGGCGAGCATGAATTTAGCATCCGCCTTGTAGGCCTGCGCCAGAGCCAGCAGGATGGGCGTGCAGAGCAGCAGCAGCCCCCAGCTTGCCAGCAGCATGCCCTCAAGAGTCTTCCATAACACGAGGCTGCATGATGGCAGTGGCAGCGCGATCTGCCACTCCATGTCCTTGCGCCGGAAGAGGCTCATGCCGGTGATCGTGGCATTGGAGATCACCAGCATCACAAAGAAGAAAAAGAACAGCAGAAACACCAGCCGCTCCGTGAGCAGCGGGCCGATGAGGGGCAGGTTCATGATGAACTCCAGCCCGCGTCCCACCAGCAGGTAAGCCGCAAGGCTGTACAGCCCAAGGAATGCGCCGACTGTCAGGCTGAGCAGCTTGTTTTCGCGCATACCAAAGCGCAGCTTGTGCCTCAGCATGCGCCCGTGCGTGCGGGCCAGCAGCCATGTGGCGGATGCGGTGGTCATCCCTCGGTGTCCATGTTATTTGTTGCCGAGCACATTCTGCTCAATCACGTTGTCCTTGCCGCCCACAATGCTGATCGAAAGCTCCTTGCTACGCTTTTCTTCCTCGCGGTCATCGCGGATGATGTTTCCAGTGACCATGCTGTGGGTCACCTGCTCCAGACGGAGTCCCGTGCCATCGGAATCCAGCACGCTGTTATGGCAGATCTGCAGCCGGTTGCAGGTCTCGATGTCCACCGCCGCGCGCTGCTTCCACACGCCGCTGATCACATTGTTGTTCAACATGCTGTCATCGCAGCGCAGAAAGACGATGCCATTTTTCTCTGCATTGTCGTTGCCATTCACGAGGTAGCGCGGATTGCGGTCAAAGTTGTTCCCGGTGACGACGATGTTGCTGCTGTCTGTCACGACGAGGTCATGCTGAAAGCCTTCCCAGAAGGTGTTGCCTGTGATGGTCACGCCACGTGAGTGCTGGATCTCCACATTCACCTGCACATCGCTGAACACATTGGCGGTGATGGTCACATTGCCTTCGCGGGTGTGCTCGCGCCCGGCGCGGCGCAGCAGGGATGGATCCGTGCCGGAGCCAATGATGCGAATGTTGGCTGAATCGGGCGACTTGTGAGTGTGCTGCAGGGTGCAGCCTGTGATGGTCACCTCTCCGATGGAGCCGCCGCGTGAGTCGAGCATGACGTTGGCACTGGGCGGGCCGTCCTTGGCATGATTGCCCTCGATGTCGCAGGTCCCGATGTGCAGATTGCGCACGTTGCCACCGACGGAAACGACACCGCCACCGCCGTTGTAGCTGATGTGACTGCCGACGATGTTGGACTGGTGCAGATTTACATTGTCATAGAAGACGCCGATGCCGGTGTTGTGGTAGAAGTGGCAGGCGGAGATGAGCACGTTGCGGTTGCGCGTGGACAAATGCACGGCGTGGCGGCATTCACGAATGACGACGCGGCTGAGGGTGATCTGCATGGTGCCCGTGGCCTCGATGCCATCCGCCTCTGCATGCCCACCCACGATTTCGATGCCTTCCACCATGGGCGTGCGCTGGTTTTCCCAGACTGCCGGCTTGAACGTTTCCGGTGCTGCCGAGCCTTCATGCGTGCCGATGAAATGCAGGGCAGGTCCTGATCCCGCCATGACGAGCCGCACGGTGCCGTCACCGCTCAGCGCTGCGTAACCGGTTTTCGCCAGATCGATCTTGAGGGTCTTCGTGATGAGATACATCCCCTTGGGCAGGCGTACACTGCCCTGAGTGTCGAACATGTGCTGAATCGCCGCCGTGTCATCCGCCTTGCCATCGCCCACAGGTGATTGCGCCAGCGCCATGTTTGCTGCAGTCAGTAGCAGGAAAAAAGATTTTGAGAGCATTTGTTTAGCCTAGCGGCGTGTCAGGGTTTTCGTCAATTTGAAGCTGTTGGTGGTGTTGAGAAAACGTCTCAGTCCCTGTCTCTTTGCAATCGCTTGAAACCTGCGCCTTCCACGCCACGTATCGACTCGCTGTTTCCCATCTATAACACTCTCATGTACCCTACCGCACGCATACTTGCTCTTTTTGTCGGCTTGAGCACCGTCTCTGCTTTTGCGCAGGCAGATCTGACTGAAGCCTTCCTGCCGATGTTCGCTCCCTTGCCTTCCGAGGTCGCCTCTCCCACGAACGAACTGACGGAAGCGAAGATCAATCTCGGCCGTCTGCTCTATTTTGAAAACCGCATTTCCAAGGGCGGGAAGATGTCCTGCAACTCCTGCCACATGCTCGCTAAATACGGCACTGACAACCTGCCGTTCTCACCTGGACATGAAGGCAAGCTCGGCGGTCGCAGCTCGCCCAGCGTTTACAATGCAGCCCTGCATGTTGCGCAGTTCTGGGATGGCCGTGCGCCGAGTGTGGAAGAGCAGGCCAAAGGCCCCGTGCTCAACCCGGTCGAAATGGGGGCACCCAGTGAAGAATTCGTCATCAAGGTGCTCAAAAGCATGCCTGATTATGTGGAGTCTTTCAGGGCAGCCTTTCCTGGCGAGACCGATCCCGTGAACTACAACAACTTTGGCAAGGCCGTGGGGGCGTTTGAGCGCAAACTTCTCACTCCTTCCAAGTGGGACGTCTATCTCAAAGGCGACAAGGCAGCCCTCAGCGCCGAGGAGAAAAAGGGTTTTTCCATCTTCGTCAAAACCGGCTGTGTCACCTGCCACAACGGCGTGGGTGTCGGCGGCATGATGTATCAGAAACTCGGTCTCTTGAAAGCCTGGCCGGAGCTGACGGACAACGGGCGTTCGGATTTCACCAAGAGTGACAGCGAGAAGTTTTTCTTCAAAGTGCCGAGCCTGCGCAACATCACTGAGACCGGACCTTATCTCCACGACGGTTCTGTCAAAACCCTTGAGGACATGGTCAAAAGGATGGCTGAGTACCAGCTTGGCAAGACGCTCAGCGACGAAGAGGTGGCTTCCATTGTCATCTTTCTCAACTCCTTGAAAGGGGATCTTCCCACCGATTACATCAAAGCTCCCAAGCTGCCTGAAAGCACTGCCGACACGCCCAAGGCGTAATGGGGCAGGACTTGCATTCTTTTCATCAGCCGGGCGCAATTGCCCGGCTGATTTGTTTTCAGCGCTTGCGCCTGATGAGCATGAGTCCCAAGGCCAAGCCCAGCAGCAGCAGACGTGAGGGCTCGGGGACGACGATGGCGATGGTGCCGTTGGTAGTGAAGCTGCTGATGTCCCAGAGGTAGCCTGAGCCGGAAATGTCGGGGAGGTCGAGGCCGCTTGCTTCATCGCCATTGCCGGTGAGATAGCTGGTGAAGGTGAAGCGGTTGGCAAAGGTGGGTGAAAGGGAAAGTCCTGACCAGTCGAGCAGATTGAAAACTTCCGGCGCGGTGGGAGTGAAGGCGTCTGCTGTGACGGTGAGGTTGCCGTTGAACAGAAATGTATTCGTACCGGTGCCCACGATATTGAGCAGATCGGAGGTGCTGCCGGGATGAATGCCAAGGATGACCGTGCTGCCGGATTGAAAGTTCAGCGCGCCGGAGCCGGATAAGGGTGCGAAGGTGAGCGTGCCGTAGTTGCTTTGAGTTGTGCCATCACCTGCTTGGACAATAGCTCCGCTGCTGGCGGTGAAACTGGTGCCCTTGATGAAGCCTGTGCCAAGCAGGGTACCGCCAGTCTGCACGGTGACTGCTCCTGTGCCGGTGGTGCCGGAGCCGCTGCTGCCTGCTTGCAACGCGCCGTCGCTGATTGTCGTCGTGCCAGTGTAGGTGTTGCTGCCGGTGAGCACCTGCGTGCCTGCACCCGTTTTGGTGAAGGCGAGCGTGCCGTCAGTGCCACTGCCGTCGCCATTGCGGAGTGTGCCGCTGTAGGTTTGTGAGCCGGTAGCGACATTGACGGTGAGGGTGCTGGTGGCGGCACTGCCGGATTCGTTTTCGACAATGCCCGCGCCGACTGTGCTGCTGAGCCCGCCGATGGTTTCGCTCTTGTTGTTGAGGCGGAAGATGCCAGCATTGGCACCGCTGCCGTTGAAGGTGATGACGCTGGTATCAGCGATCTGGTCGCTGTTGATGAGTTTCACCACCGCTCCCGTGGTGCCATCGCCGAGGGTGATGTCGCCTGCGATGGCATTGACGCCTGCGGTTTTCGACAGCTCCAGTGCACCGGCGTTGACGCTGGATGTGCCGGTGAAGGTGTTGGCATCCGCGCCGGAAAGCGTGAGCGTGCCGAGGCCGCTCTTGGTGAGGCCTCCGGAGGTGTTGGTTGCGGTGTTGATCGTCCCCAGCACCACTCCGCTACCACCGCCGCCGAGCAATGCGATGGTGGGCGTGGAGGTGTAGCCGATGCCAGGATTGCTGATGGTGATGCTGAGCAGCTTGCCATAGGTGGGGCTGGTGGGATCGAGATCCACCGTGGCGAAGGCCGTGGCACCGGAGCCACCACCTCCGCTGATCTCCACATACGGTGCCCCGTAGTAGCCGCTGCCACCGTCGGATATGGCAATGCTGGTGACGCCGTTCCCAGTGGGAGTATTCATGGCGATGGGGATGGTGACATTGAAGCCTGCCGTATTGATCACAGCGCCACCGTTGAAAGTACCGAAAGCGCCATTGACGTAGGCGGTCAGTGTTCCTGTGCCGCCGGTGCCGCTGACGACAATCAACGAGGGGGTGCTAACCGACGCCTGCAACGTTCCGCCATTGAAATTAATGTAGGAATTGATCGCGGCTCCAGTGCCATTGTATTGAACGATTTGGTTGTTGATCAGGGTGCCTGCATTGAGATTGAGATACGCGGTGCCCAGCGCCAGATTGTTGTTCTGCTGGCCGATGGTGATGCTTAAACCTGCGTTGTTCACCAATCCACCCGCCATCGTCATGGCACCTTGCGCCGTAGTGGTGGCTGTGATTGCGCTGCCACCGCTGCGGAATCCCAGCGCGATGTACTCTCCCGTTCTCAATACCTGCCCGCCCGTCACGGTGAACTCCCAGCGCTCATTGCGGAACATGATGTAGTTGGCTGTATTGAGCGTGCCGCCACTGACTTGCAGCACGGAGATGGATGCCGGTGTGGTGCCATCTCCAGAGTCCACGCGCTTGGTGTTGATGGTGCCCGAAGACAAAAACATACCGCCATAGCCTGTGGCGCCCAGGGTGATGCCGGCCTGGGTGTTGGTGGTGGTGAGGGTCAAAGTGCCGCCGCTGACGACGAGTGTCCCCTGATAGCTGGTGGCGTTGCCAATGCCGAGGGTCGTGGTGGTGTAATCCGCGCCTGTGCTCAGCCGTAGCATGCCCGGAGCGGACACCGATCCTACCGAGGTCCCTGAGGCTCCATTGTTCAAAGTGCCGGTGACTTCGAGCACACCACTGGCAACTGTGATGTTGCCAGCGATGTTGACGCTGCCGCTCAGCAGCAGATTGCCCAAGCCTGTTTTGGTGATGCCGAAGGCACCGCTGGTCGAAGTGATGGCTGACGCAATGGTGAGATCGTGCGCGGCATTGCTGCTGTCACCCACGGCGAAGGTGCGAGTCGCCGTGCCCAGATCCAGCGTGCCGCCGGTGATCAGCGCGCCCAACGGATTGTTGGTGCTGTTGACAGTGAGCGTGCCACCCATTGTAAGCACTCCGCCGCTGCCGATGTTGATCGTGCCAAGGCTCGTCGCACCAGAGGTGGCATCGTAAAAATTGATGGCTCCCGAGGTCCAGTTATAGCCGCTCAGGGCAAACGTTGCTGAAGTGCCGCCACCGGCTCCGGTGAGATTCAGGACCGGGGTGGATGAGATGGCGTTGCTGGTGCCAAATTGCAGCGTACCACCTGCGGTGATTGTGATGCTGCCAGAGAAGATGTTGGCAGTGTTGATGAGCAGGGTGCCCGCGTTGATCAGGGTGCTGTTCGAAAACGTGTTGGTGCTGTCCAAGGTGAGCATGCCGCCGTTGATCGTTATGCTGCCTGCGTAGGTGCTGGTGCCGGTGAGGATCAACGTGCCCATATTGATTGTCGTCGCGCCCGTGTAGGTGTTCGTTCCGCTGAGGGTCAGGGTGCCCGCGCCTGCTTTGGTGAAAGCAAGCGTCCCATCTGTCCCGGTCCCATCTCCATTGCGCAGTGTGCCGCTGAAAGTCTGGGAACCGGAGTCAACATTGACGGTGAGTGTGCTGGTCACAGCGCTGCCGGCTTCGTTTTCCACGATGCCTGCACCGCCGGTGCTGATGAGACCTCCAATGGTTTCCGCCTTGCCGTTGAGCCGAAATACGCCGGCATCGATCCCGCTGCCAATGAGAGTGATGACACTGGTGTCTGCGATTTGATCACTCGCTAGGAGCTTCAGCATGGCCGTGGTGGTGCCATTACCGATAGTGATGCTTCCCGCGATAGCGTTGATTCCGGCGGTCTTTGAAAGATCAAGTTCACCGACGTTAATGAGTGTGATGCCGGTGTAGGTGTTGGCGTCAGTGCCTGAGAGCGTTAGAATACCGAGGCCGTTTTTTGTCAGGCCGCCATCGGTGGTGTTGTCACCGCCAATGCTGGAATGCGTCAGTGCTTTGGCAATCGTGACGGCAAAGTTGTTGGTGTCGATCACCGCACCACCGTTGCGCACATTGACCGTGGTCAGACCAGTGCTCAATGTCATGGCCGTGCCATTGGCCTTGAGGGTGCCGCCGTTGAAGTTGAAAATCGAAGTCCCAACACTGCCGCCCATGATGTTGCGGTTGGTGGCCAGGGTGCCGCCATCCATATTGATCGTGCCTGAACTGGTTGTGTTCCCACTAAGACCTGAGCCGAGTTGAATGTTCCCTAGGGTGGTGCTGCTGTCGAACAGGCCGGTGCCGGAGATCGTCATGATGCTGGCTCCGCTGTTCTCTGTATTCGTGTAGCCCGCGCCAATGCGAATGACGTTGGAACTGCTCGTCACATTGACCGTGCCACCTGAGATGTTGAGGTATCCGTTGCCGGAGGTGGAGGTGCGTCCCACTACAAGACCGCCCGAAGCCGCTCCCACGGTGAGTGTTCCTGCAGTGACATTGACCGTGGCGCTGCTGTTCTCACCGATCCTGAGAGTGGATGACGCTCCGGAGAGGTATGCCGTGCCGGAGAAATTAGTGATGCTGCCACCCTGGAAAGCCGTCTGGCCCGTGGGATTGGCGGCGGTTCCCAGCGTGCCAGTCACATTGAAGGTGCCGCTGGATACGGTTAATCCGTAAGAGGTGGAGTAGCTTGTGCGCACATAGCTGCCAGACAGATTGGTAGTGCCGCCGCTGAGGGTCAGAGTGCCCACGTCGGTGATTGTGCCTTTTAGATTGAGCGTTCCTGTGCCGGATTTACTCATGTTAAAGCCTGCCCCATTTATGCTGTAGGCGGTATCAAGGGTCATATTACCCGAGCCAGTGAATGCCGTGCCAGCAGCAAGCGTTATATTGGACTGGAGGAGTGCCTGAGTAGCTGTATTCGTGACAGTTATTGTGCCGCCAAAGGTCAGCGTGTTGCCATTGCCGACGAGGGTGTAGCCATCGGTGTTGAAGGTCAGTCCGCCGGCGGTGACCGATTCCGTTAGCGTCACCGTGCCCGCCGTGCCACCGAAGATGGCAATGTCGCTGTTGGCATTGATCCATGCGACCATGCTGCCAGATTTGTTCCAGAGCAGGGAAGTCGTGTTCCAGTCTCCCGTGCCGCCGGTGCTCCCTCCTGCAGTGCCATCGGCATCCCAGGTCAGACTTGAAGCGGCTATGGAAAGAGCGGGCAGCAGAAAGGTCGCAATCAATTGCACACAGAATTGTACAGCGGGAGTCCGGAGATTAGCAGTGAAAGGTTTGAGCATGGCGGAGGAACACATCAACTCCTCAATGCTAAGCATTCACGGGACCATGGAAGGCTCTATGTGGACCCCAAATAAGGCGAAGGAGACGCTTTTTGTGCACTTCTTCGCGATAGGTCATGGAGACCGCTACCGCCTGCGCCTGAGCAGCAGAATGCCCAGGCTCAGCCCCAGCAGCAGACAGCGGGTGGGCTCGGGCACCAGCACGACGGAGATGGTGCCGTTGGTGGTGAAACTGCTGATGTCCCAGATGTAGCCTGAACCTGCAATGTCAGGAAGATCGAAGCCGCTGGCTTCATCCCCATTCCCATAGAGCCAGCCAGTGTAGCTGTAGCGGCTGTCAAACACGGGGGCTGATGTTAGCCCCGACCAATCGAGGAGATCGAACACCGTCGGCGCGGTGGGCGTAAACGCATCGGCAGTGACGGTGAGGTTGCCACTGAACAGCAGCGTGGTGGAGCCTGTGCCCACGATGTTGAGCCGGTCAGATGTGCCGCCTGGGTTCAGTCCGAGGATGATCGTGCTGCCCGCCTGAAGATCGAGGATGCTGGAACCTGAGCCCGGCTGGAAGGTGAGCGTGCCGTAGCTGCCCTGAGCGCTGCCGTCACCCGCCTGAATGGTGGAGCCGCTAGCCGCAGTGAAGCTGGAGCCCTGCACGACGCCCGTGCCGTAGAGTGTCGCGCCGCTTTCCACCGTGACCGCACCCATGCCCGTGGTGCCCATACCGGTCAGGCCGACCTGCAGAGATCCGGCCTGCACCTGGGTGGCTCCGGAGTAGGTGTTATATCCCCCCAGGACAAAGGCTCCTGAGCCGGTCTTCGTCAGCGCCACCGTTCCGGTGCCGCTGGTGTTGTCCACGATGGAACCCAGTTGCTGTCCCGAGGTGTCTCCTGTGCCCACAGTCAGCGTGGTGGTGGTCCCCGTGGCGTTGTTGAAAATCGTGCCGCCAGGAGTCACGTTGAGAGCACCCAAGATGGCGTTGTACCCGTTCAGGTCCAGAAAGCTCTGGGCATACATGTTCACCGTGGCTGTCGTAGCGATCTGGCTGGCTCCCGACAACTGCACCGTGGCGCTGCCGTAGGCTGCCCCGACTGTGCCGATGATCAGTTTCGACGATACCGCCACTGCACCGCCTGTTTTCGCGAGCACGAGCGTGCCGCTGTTCACTGTGAGCCCCGAAGAGCCGGAGAAGGTGTTGTCGGTGCTGCCGCCGAGGGTCAGCTTGCCGGTTCCGGCTTTGACCACTGAGAGGCTTGTACCAGTCAATGCACCGGTGAAGGTGGAATCCGGTGCCGTTTGGCTCAACGGGTTGCCAATGGTGAGAACCGAATTGGCCGTGGCGAGGACCGTGCCGCTGCCGTTGAGTGCTTTGATCGTCTGTGAGGTGCCAAGGGCCAGCGTGTTGCCTGCGGCCATGGTCACCTGGGCAAATGTGCCGATGGCGATGGCGTTGTTGAGGTTCAGCGTGATCGCGCCACCGGTGCTGGCCAGATTGATCTGCGTGCCATCCACCAGGCTGCTGGCCGCTGAGGCAAGGATGACGCTGCTGGCTCCCGTGCCGCTGTTTTGGAAAGTGATGGTGCGTGGTGCGATGGCTTGATCCGTCAGAGCTCCCAGAGTCAATGTCGCGTTCGCGCTGGCGGTGCTTTTCACATCGAAGGTTGGATTACCGGGAGCGAGGGATGGTCCGCCGATGGTGATGGTTGTCAGTGTCAGCCCGATCGTGCCGCTGGTCACGTTGTCGCCTGCTTTCACGGTGAGGGTGCTGCCGCCTATGATCACGGCTCCGAGGCCGAAGCTGAAGCCGCCTGCGCCTTCGGTGGCGCGATCCGCGATGATGGTGGAACTGGCCAGAATGTTCACCGCATTGGTCAGCGCGCCGCCTGCATCGTAACCGAGGCTCAAGGTGCCGCCGTTCAAGACCATGGCGCCAGTGCCCACGGTGGCGAGAACGGTCGCCGCCTGCATGCGCAGAGTCCCTTCATTGATCTGGTTCGATCCGGTGCGTGCGCTGGCTGCGGTGCTGATGAAGGTCAGAGTGCCGGTGCCAAACTTGGTCAGCAGCGTGGTCGTGCCTCCCAAACCGGCAGCGTTGCTGACAGTGATGTTGCCGGTGCCTCCGATGGTCGTCGGTGCCGCTGCAAGGGTCGTCGTGCCGGTGACCGTGCTGGTGGTGGCGCTGCTGTTGATGATGGCCCCAGCGCTGTTGAATCCGTTGCCGCCGATCGAGGTGAAGTTGCGGTCAGTGCTTTGACCATTCAAATCCAAAGTGCCACCGGCGCTGATCGTCACCCCGCTCGTGCCACCCAAGGCGGTCGCGCTGTTCAGTTTCAAAACGCCCAGGCTTACCGTCGTTGCGCCGGTATAGGCATTGGCACCGCTGAGCGTGAGTGTGCCGAGGCCGGACTTGGCCAGGCCCGTGCCCGCACCATCGAGCCCCAGCACGCCGGTGAAATCGCTGTTCCATGCCGTGGCGCTGTTGGCGTTGCCAATGGTCAGCACAAAGTTCCCGATGACACTGCCATTGCCAGAGAGGGAGGCAATCGTCTGTGCAGCTCCGAGACTGAGCACGCTGTTCCCATTCACCGTGACCTGCGCCAGCGTGCCGAGTGCCGTGGCGTTGTTCAGTCTCAAGGTCACACCGGCATTGGTGCCGCTGTTGATGTTCACCACCGTGCCATCAATCAGGCTCCCCATGGCCGCGCTCAGGATGACGGTACTGTTGATGCTTGAGGCGCCGGAGTTCGTGAAGGTGAGCGTCTTGGCCACGCCCTGATCATTTAAAGCGCCCAAGGTCAGCGTGGTTGTGCCATTGGTCGCCGTGGTCGGGCTTTGCACGTCAAACGTGGGACTGTCCAGCAGCGTGGTGGCTCCAAAGGTGACGCCCGCATTGGTGCCGGCCGTGGTGACATTGTCTCCTGCTTGGATGGTCAGAGTCTGTGCGCCGATGGCAAGGACTCCCAGTGTGTGAGTGAGCCCGGCTCCGGCGGCGTAAACATCGGAAACGATGGTGGAACCTGCCGTGACATAGACGGGATAGGCCACCACCGAAGCCGTGCTGCCGAGACTCAAGGTGCCGCCATTGAGGATGATCGCCGCTGCGGAGGTGCCAAGGGCGGAGGTGGAATTGCTGATGCGCAATGTGCCTTCATCAATGCGAGTGGCTGCCGTGCGCGCACTTGCGAGTGCCGTGCCGCCGCTGTCACCGAGAGTCAGCGTGCCTGAGCCGGTCTTGACGAGGATGTTGTTGCCACTCAGCACTCCGGTGGAGGTGATGCTGCCTGTGCCGCCAATGCTCGCGCCGATGCCGCCCGTGCCATTGCCGAGACCGATGGTCAGCGCACCGATGGAGGCGGCGGTGCCGCTGTTGTTGACCAGCGCACCTGTGCTGCTGATGCCCGCTCCGTTCAAGACTGCGGTGTTGATGATGATCTTGCCATTGAGGTCGAGCACGGCACCGACCTGCACTGTGGCTGTGGAAGTGCTCAGCGCGCTGGTATTTCCTATCACCAGCGTTCCGGCGTTGATGCTGGTGGCCCCGGTGTAGGCGTTGGCAACCACGAGAGTCAGCGTGCCAGCACCGTTCTTGGTCAGACCGCCGGTGGTGGTGCTGGTGATCGAAACCTGAATGCTCAGGCTGTCACCTTCGGCGTTGGTGCCGATCACCAGATCGCCGCTGCCGCCTGTGGTGAGGCCGGCGGCGCTGCCTTCGTCTGCGATCACGGCAGCCACACCGCCGGTGACCAAAATGCCACCCGCAGTATTCGCGCCGTTGTTGATCGTCAGCAGCGTGCCATTGCTGATCGTCAGGGTATCACTTCCCGTAAATTTCAAACCCGCATTGACGGTAACCGAACTCGTTTGAGCAAAGGAACCACTGATCAGATAGGGCGTGGCGTTGCCTGCGCTCATGCTGCTCGTGGCCGTGGTGGTGAACGCTGCACCGATGACCCCGGCAGTGGATGCGGCGAAATCAGCGCCGTTGTAATAGAGGCGCGCATCGATGATGCCCCCGATGTTTGACGCGCCAGCGATGGTTACGCTGGTGCCGGTGGGTGAGACAATGTTCAGGCCGGTGCCCAGTGCAGTTGTGACGAGCGAGGTGAAAGAAACTGTGTTCGTACCAGAGGCTGGCGCATCCACTTTGAGGACACCGCTGCCGGAGGTGAGTGTGAGTGCGCCAAGCGTCTGCGTGCTGGCCGTCGTGGCTCCGCCGTATTCCAAAGTGCCGCTGCCGGTAAAGGTCAGCGCTGACGTGCCGGTCCACCTGCCGCTGGTGCCATCGCCAAGTTTCAAGGTGCCAGCATTGATGATGATGCCGCCGGTGCTGGTGTTCACGCCTTTGAGTGTCCAGCTGCCGGTGCCGTTTTTGGTCACGGTCCCGGCGGCGATTCCGATGACGCTGGAGATGCTGCCATCCCCTGCTCCCGCCAGAGTCAGACCGAAGGCACCGCTCATGGTGCCTGGATTGGTCAGGTTTAAAGTGCCGCTGTCGGAGGAGATCGTAGAGCCGCCCACGGCGAGAATCACCAGGCCAGCGTAGTTGTTCACGCCGCTGACGTTGACGAATGCACCGGTCTGGATGTTGATGCCATTGAGGCCTGCGAACCCCGTGTTTAGATTGCCTGCGGTGCTGCCAAGACTCAGTCCCTCTGCGGCCGTCGTGATGCCGCCCTGAATTTGCAGCGTTGATCCGAGATTCACCACCGTGCCTGACGTCGTGGAACCGAGTGCGTTTGCACTGCGGATGTTGATGATGCCGCCGCTCAGAATGCTGGAGCCTATCGTGGTGGTGCCAGAGTAGCTGTTGTCACCGCTGAGAATCAAAGTGCCGAGCAGTGTTTTCGTGATGTTGCCCGCGACTCCCGTGGCCTGGGTGACCGATCCGCTGATGGTGAGTTGGTCGGCCGCCGAGGCACCGACAGCGACCGTGCGTGTGGCGGAAGAACTGGCCGCCGTGGTGATCTGGAAAGTGCTGCTGAGGGTGTTGACGCCGCCGAAGCCGATCGTACCGCTGGTGCGATTGAGCGCCAGCGTGCCAGATCCGCTGACGGTGGAACCGAAGAAGGCGCTGAGCGTCATGACATTCAGCGTGTGCCCGTTCATGTCCAGCGTGCCGCCTGCATTGATGGTGAGGATGTTCACCGCCTGATCCCCGGCGAAGAGGGCCATCTGATTGTCCGCATCCAGCCGCACCGTGGCATTGCCCGCCGTGCTGGCGGCCGCGGAGCCGATGATCAGGCCGGCCGGAGAACTGCCGGCCAGGCTTCCAACGGCTGTGGCGCCGTCCGTCTTGGCCAGCACCAGTGTGCCGGTGGTGACGATGGTCGCACCGTTGTAAACGTTCGAAGTGCTGCCGCTCAGTGTCAGCGTGCCGGTTCCTGACTTGGTCAGCGCCAGAGTGCCGGTGCCGTTGCTCAGCACGCCGCTGAAGTCGGTGCTCAGAGCGGTGCTGTTGCTGCTGTTGCCGATGATCAGCGTGGCCGTTGTACTTGCATTCACCGTGCCGCTGCCGGTGAGCGAACCAAGCACGATGCCGGTGACGCCGGCGGTGAGGGTGTTGCCACTGGCCACGGTCACCTGCGCCAGGCTCCCAAGGGAAGTAGCCGAGGTGAGATTGAGCAAAACAGCACCGCCTGTGTTCGCGAGATTCACGATGGTGCCCTCGACCAAACTGGTGGCGGCTGATGCCAGCGTGATCGTGCTGCCCAGCGTGCCGCTGTTTTGAAAGGTGAGGGTGCGCGGTGCAAGGGCCTGATCGCTCAACGCACCCAGCGTCAGCGTCATGGCCACAAGCGCTGAGCTTTGCACATCGAAGATTGGACTGCCCGGACGCATGGAGACACCGCCGATGCTCACTGCGCCCAAAGTCAGCCCCATGGTGCCGGCGTTGTCCACAGTTTCGCCTGCTTTCACCGTCAGCGTGTTTCCGCCGATGGTCAGGGTGCTCAGGGTAAAGACGAAGCCGGGGGTGCCGAGGGTGGCGCGGTCGGCGATGATCGTGCTATTGCTCAGGAGGTTCACCACGTTGGTCATGGTATTGGAGACGTTAAAGCCCAGGCTCAGGGTGCCGCCGTTCAGGGCATAGGAGCCGATGCCTACGGGTGCGATGGCCGTGTTCGCCTGGACGCGGAGTGTGCCTTCATCGATTTGATTGGTTCCGTTGCGCGCACTGGTGGTGGTGGAATCGATCACCGTGAGTGTGCCGCTGCCGGTCTTGGTGAGCAGGAAGTTGCCGCCCAGGCCGGTGGCGTTGCTGATGGTGATGTTGCCAGTTCCACCGATGTTGGTGGCTGAGCCCAGAGTGGCTGTGCCTGTGACCGTCGCGGTGGTGCCGCTGCTGTTGATGAGCGCCCCGAGACTGCCGACGCCCGTGCCATTGATGGATGAGAAGGCCCGGTCCGTGGTCTGTCCGTTGAGATCCACCGTGGCCCCGGCAGCGATGGTCACAGCGGTGGTGGCTCCCAGTGCCGTGGTGCTGCCCAGTTTCAAGGTGCCCGCGTTGATGGTGATGGCTCCGGTGTTCACATTGGTGCCGGCCAGGGTCAGCGTGCCGGTGCCGTCCTTGGTCAGCGTTCCCGTCACAATGGCGATGCTGCTGTTGATCACCATGTTCCCCGCACCTCCGAGAGTCAGCGCCTGCGTGCCGCTGATGATGTTGGTGGCGGCGCTGGTCAGGAAGAGTGTCAGCATGCCGGAGTCCACATTGATCCGTGTGGGTGTGATCAGCGATATCAATCCGCTGATGGTGTTGCTGCCTGAGAGGCTGCGGATCACTCCGTCCGCGTTGACGCCGGTCCCGCCCACAGTCGTCGGGCGGGCGAAATTGATGCCGCTGCTGAGCTGCAGCGCCGCGCCCTCCTGCACGGTGATTCCGCCCACGTTGCCAAAGGCCGCCGCATTTTGAATCTCGACCGCACCGGACAAAATCGAGGTGATGCCGGTGTAGGTGTTGGTGCCGGTCAAAATGGTTTTGGAACCGGCCGTGCCATTGAACAGCAGGGCCACGAGACCGGCGGTGCTGCCGTTGTTGGCGATGACGGAGTTGATCGTGATGGTGCTGGTAGTGCTGTTGTTCGTCAGGATCAACTGGCCGGGCGTATTGATGACTGCGCCGCCTGCGGTCAATGTGCCGGCGGAGCCGACTTGTCCGATCGTGAGGTTGCGGGCATCACCATCGAGCTGCACACCGCCGGTGATGCCGAGGCGCAGGATGCTTGAGGGCAGAGCAATGAGACGATCACGAAAATAATCATTCATGGTCAGCGTGTTCAAATCGGTCGTGGCACCGGTGACCGTGACGTTGCCGATGGAGCCTTCCGTGATGTTCAGATTCTTGGTCGCGGTGTATCCTGGCAGAAGAGAGATCGCCGTATTGGACACATGGAGGAGATCCCCCACGTAACCATTCGTCACCTTGCCGCCGACGACCTGTGCCCAGCCTGCCGGCCCCTCCGCGCGGCGGTAGGTGGCCCACGGGCCAATGAAGCCCGTGCTGGTCGAGGTGACGTCTCCCACCGCGGATGCGTTGATCGCGAGCAGGGCGAAATTTGAGCGCGTGATGGTGCCGAGGGAGAGATCCATCCTTCCTCCCGCGCCCGAGGTGAGATTGATCACGTTCAGACCGCCGACAGCCGTGGACGTGCCGCTCACCGCCAGATTGCCAAAGGCCTGGCTGTTTGGGGTTTCCGCCTTGCCAATGAGGTTGAACACGGTGGCCGTGGTGTTGCCAGCGATCATGTTCAAGGCGCCTGGAGTGGGCACATTATGGTAGAAAATGTTTGATTCGGGAGCGCCATCTGCACGGAAATCAAAGATGTTCACGCCTCCGTTCACCGACAGACGGCCAAAGGTGGTCGCGCCTGAGAAAGTGCTGGCACCGGTGTAGGTCATCGTGCTGACGCCTAGAACGGCGCTGCGCTGAAAGCCTGACAACGCGACGGACTCACCAATGCTTGAGCTGATGGTGGTGCCGGTGATCCCCCCATTGCTGTTAATCAGCGAGGTGGCGGCCAGCGTGATCGCTCCGCTGATGATCTGACCGCTGGCATCCAAGCGGATGGCGCCACTGCTTGACCCAAGGCCGGACAGCGTCATCGGCACGGCATACGTACTTCCAACACCACCAATCGCAAGGACGCTGCCGGACTCCACGACGACACTCGTGAGGCCGGAGATTGCGGCAGGCGTTGTCAGTTGAAGAAAGATGCCCGCCGTGGACGAAAGGCTCTTGAGAGTCAGCGTGCCGAGAAGACCCGAGTTGGTGCCGGTTATTCTCAGGTATTGAAACGTGGTAGCCCCGCCCGGGGTCCGTTGAATCGTCAAATTGTTGCCGGTAAGGACGGAATTCAAGACCACAAACAGAGCGGTCGTGCTGCCAGTGGTGGTAAACTCCCCCGTTTCAATGATCGCGTTGTTCGCAAACGCCAGTGTCCCGCCCGTGAAGGTGTGGGCGATGGTGGTGGGGACGCCGGAGAACGGGGTGAATTTCATCCCGCCCAGATTGATGGTGCCGCTCACGGTGATCGTGCCACCGGTCGTGACCGTGTTGAGGCCAAACACCGCCGTGGTATTGGCATTCGTCGTGTTGTTCCAGGCGACGTTGGTGACGGTGCCGTCATTCCAGTTGGTCAGGGTCGTGTCCCACGTGCCGCTGCCTTCTTGTATGCCGGCGGCAGTGCTGGTGTCCCATGTCAGCTGCGCTGAAGCGGTGATGGAAAGCAGCAGGAACACTGCGGCAGACAGCCAGCAGGATCGAGGTGAGCGGCAAGCAAAGAAGAGGTGTTGCATAAGCGAAGCTTGGTTGAGCACCCCTCTTGCTAAGCACATGCATGACCATACCGCCGATCATGCAGACGCCGAATCGCGCAAAGAAGACGTTATTTGTGCATGTCAAAAATGAGCGTGATGGCATGGCGAAATCTAGTTCCGCGCTTTCTTCTTATTCGTTGCATTGTGCTCTTGGTATTCCATTCACTGCATAAGCCTTCGGCTCACTTCGTCATCGCGGGTCGTGGGCGTGGATAGGCGATCTCGGTGCGCTGGTCGGGATGCTTCGCTCCTGGTTTCTTTTGCGCATTGGCTGTGGCGTTGGCAAGAAACTGCAAACGGCTGCTGCTTGTGCCTGCGCCACGAAGTTCCTCCAGCAGTTCATCCACACCTTCCAGCACACAGGTGGGCTGGTACACGTAGTTGCCCAGATCTTCGAGGCGCGTGGAACCCGTGAGCACAAGGCAGGCCTGCATGCCCACTTCAATGGCACCGCGGATGTCCGTCTCCATCGTGTCTCCCACCATCATCACTTCCTCCGTGTGGCGCTGTAGCAGACGTCGTGCACGCTGAAACATGTACGGATTGGGTTTGCCGAGGAAGTAGGCGCGCTGGCCCGTGCTGGCTTCCAGATAGGCGGCGAGCGCTCCTGCGCCGGGGCGCGTCACGTCCTTCTTCACCGGGCACCAGTTGTCCGGATTGGTGGCGACGAGCCGCGCACCTTTCTCCAGCAGTTCATGGGCTTTGGCGAGCTTCTCCGTGGACTGCATGCCTTCGCCCACGACCACGTAAGTGGGCCGGATCGAATCATTGGGGATGCCCGCTTTTTGCAGTGCCAGCGTCAGCCCGGCATCGCCCATGACAAAGGCGGTGCAGCAGGGGTGGTTCTCCGCCAGAAACTCGGCGGTGTTCATGGCGGCGGTGTAAAAATGCCGCGCTGAGATGCCGGTGATGCCCAGATGGTTGAGCTTGACGACCAAGTCTTCAGGTGTGGGCGCAGAGTTGTTGGTGACAAAGACGAAGGGCGTCGAAGTTTCGATGAGGTGATGAATGAATTCCGCCGCCTTGGGCAGCAGATGGTTTTCACGGTAGATCACACCGTCCATGTCGATCAGCAGTCCCTTGGTTTGATTCATGACTTTAGAGGGGGGTTAGGGTTTGGAGCATGGATTGCAGAACTGTCTGCATGCTCCTATGGACTCTTGCTCTAAGCATTCGCGAGACCATCACTCCCGTCATACAGACCCCGAATCGTGCAAAGCAGACGCTCTTTGTGCTCTTTGCTTCAGACTGGCTGCGCCACCCGGCTGCGATAGACCAGCGGGACGCAGTGCTGGTGCTCTCGGAACTGCCGTTGAAAATGCGCTGGTGAAACAAAGCCGCAGTCCATGGAGATCTGGCTCACGGTCAGGTCGGTCTCTGCCAGCAGGAGGCATGCACGCGCGATGCGCAGCTCATTCACATACTGCGGCACGGTGCGGCCCGTGCTCTTCTTGAACAGACGGCTGAAGGCGCTTTTGCCCAAGCCCACGATCGCCGCCAGATCCGCCACATATATGGGCTCCGGCAGATGCGCCGCGATGTATTCACAGGCCAGGGTGATGCGGTCGGACGCTCCCGGGCGCGGCTGCGGCAGCACAGCGGATGAAATTTCCTGCAACTCCTCCGAGTTTGACAGGAGGTCGAGCAGTTGCAGCAGCAGGATCACACGCTTCATGCCATGCACATGCAGCATTTCTTGAACGATGCGTGCGGCCGTCAGCCGGGTGATGCCCCTGACCTCCAGCCCCTGCTCGGCACGTTGAAACAATCTCCGTATGGGGATCATGCTTGAGCGCTGCATCCAGTCCTCATGTCCTGGCAGTTGCGGCATGAATTGCACCACGATGGCCTCCACCTCCTCAGGCGGAGCGCCCACCGCGTGCTGGTTGCGGTAGTCGTGTGGCACATTAGTACCCATCAGAACGAGGTCTCCCGGCTCGAGGCGGGAAATATTGTTGCCCACCAGCCTCTCACTGCCGCCTTTCAACACCAGTGTGATTTCACACTCCGGGTGGTAATGCCACACGCAGCCAAAATCCTGCCCGCGCACAACCTCGCAGACCACCGGTTCGGCGGCGGCGAGGGGGGAGAGCATTTCAACGATCGGCTTCATGAACTGTAGTTGCGGACAATAGGCCGTTTCTCATGCCTGCTATCACAGATGCCCGGCGCATGAAAAACGTTCATAAAACTCATACGCATCAAAGCTGCAGGTAAAAGTTCACTTCTGTGCTGAAGCCTAGTCGGTAAATTCGGTGGTTGCGTACAAATGAATGTTCAAAAGGTCAGGGGATGGGGTGCCCTTCAGGGCTGTGGCTGTTGCCATTTCATTATGCAGCATGCGTGCCACCTGTCGGCGCTGCGCCAAGGCTCCGCACAGATGTGTGTTCATCTGCGACATTCGTATCACTCGCCCCGCTGATCCCACGCTTTCAGGCCCGTCACCGGCAGCAGCGCGTCGGCTGCGGCACGCCACGCGGGTGTGCCTGCCTGCTTGAAAAGCTCGTAAATGAGTTTCTTGCTGTAGGGATCTGCGACAGAGTTCGGCGCATTGCGCCAAAGCCCGAGCCGCAGGCCGCCTTCATGTGCATGATCCACATGCCGGTGGTAGATGAAGGCATCCACCGTGGGCAGTTTCTGAATCTTCTCCCAGGCATACGCATAGGCGGCGGCCTGAAGCTGTTCGCCATCAGGTTTTAGCAGTGTGTGGAAGCCCTGCTCGCTGAGGATGATGCGGCGTGGTTTGCCGTTGAATAGGAGTTCCGGCCGTTCGAGATGCGTGGGAAGCACCTCCAGATTCTTGAAGGTGACCTTGTTGGTGTTGTCATCGTGCGTGACGGTTTTGTCCGCCCATGCGCGGGGATTGCCGAGGTCCTCGGGGTAGGGGTGCCACGCGACGTGCCAGTCGAAGTCGCCACGCTCACGCACGAACCGGGCGAAGGTATCCAGAAATTCGCGGCCGGGCGTGGCTTCCTGCGGGCTCACATTGTGCATGCTGCTGCTCCAATGATGATCGGAGGAGAGGTAGGTGCGGGCATTCTGCGAATGCTTGCGAATGGCCTTGTGCATGATGCGGAAGGCTTTCTCATACTCACTCGCGGCAGTTTCCAGCGGCACGAGTCCCATGTTGTTCCAGAGGAAATGCGAGTTCACCTCGTTGCCGATGATCCAACCCCAGGTACGGCCATGGTCAGGGTGGACACCACTCCAGCGTTCGGCCAGCATGCTGATGACGGCGTCCAAAAAGCCGCTCGTCGTGTTCACCGCACCGACACTGAACTTGTAATCTTTGCGATGCCCCGGATGCAGCACGACGGCATCAATGGCCGCGTTCTTGGACGGATAGGCGATGATGATGAGGTAAACGAGCACGCCCTTGTCGGAGAGCGGTTTGATCTGGCGGTCCAGCGAGGTGAGGTATTTTTGATTGAAGACGAACTCGCCGGTTTCCGGCTTCGATTTGGGATCAAACAGCGCGGTGAGATTCACATTGATCCCTGCATGATGAATGCCGAGCGCCAGCGCATCATCCACCATCTGCACCTGCAGGCCTTTCTGATTCGGCGGCGTGGGAAACGGATCGCTGTTTTGTGCAACGGCGATTTGCGTGAAGAGAAGGCAGAGAAGAAGATGACGCATGAGTGACGAGACAACCGTAGCAGCGAATGAGCAACCGCAAGCTACCTGCGAACGCTGCGGCAGTCTGGGTGCCGCCCTCTTTGGAGATGTCGTGATTTGTGATGAGTGCTACGTGGCCTGCACAGCGTGTTGTGCGGATGAGTGTGAAGAGTAAAAGGCAGTGAGGGGAAGGTTGTTTGGCTGCTGAGCGCGGTTGCAACAGGCGCTCGACATCCAAGTTTCTTATCGAATAGTGAAATGCTTGGATCAATCCATCCAAGGATAATATCGATGAACACACCCCAATGCCTGCGCTGTGAAGTGGCGATGGAGGACGGCCACATTCCAGATTTCTGGCGCCACGGAGCACGGCGACAACCGGTATGGGTTCCAGGGGCACCAGTCAAAGGGTGGTGGCAGGGGCTCAGGCTCGAGGGGCGGCAGTTGCCCGTCCAAACATTCCGTTGCCCAAAGTGCGGCAGGCTTGAGTCATTTGCCAGAGATCCGTAGCGATCGTTCGCTTGGTTCACTCCTTCTCCGGCACCAGCTTCAGTGCCAGCTATCTGAAATCGCGCACGCGGTGGAAGGTTGCGGTGTCGGCATCATGCTGATTCGGGGCATGGATGCTCGAACGTGCGATGATGGCGAGGTCATCGCCATCGACCACGGGGCGTGCATACATGAAGGATTGCGAAATTTTGGCCGCCTGTCCTCTGCTGGATGTTGCCAATGACGAGACAGAATGTTCGCAACAATGCACAACATGCGTTGAGACGCCGTTGATTCCTTTCGTAGGTTCCCGCATGTCCCTCACCTCCTTCTTTCAGCCACGCAGCATTGCTCTCGTCGGAGCTACGGAACGGGAAGGGAGTGTCGGACGAGCGATCTGGGACAACTTGCGCGGCTTTTCAGGGGTGGTGTTTCCGGTGAATGCAAAGCGTGCAGAGGTGTGCGGAGTCAAGGCTTATCCAAGCATTGCGGCGTTGCCGGAGGTGCCGGAGCTGATGATCATTGTGACACCGGCAATCACCGTGCCGTCGCTGGTCGAGGAGGCTGGTGTGGCGGGTGTGAAGGCTGTGGTGGTGATTTCCGCTGGATTCAAAGAATCGGGGGCTGCTGGTGCCAAGCTGGAAGCGGAGGTGCTGGCGACGGCGCAGCGGCATGGGATGCGCCTGATCGGGCCAAACTGCCTCGGACTGATGAATCCGCATGTGGGGCTAAATGCGAGCTTTGCCAGCAGCGTGGCGCAGCCGGGGAGGGTGGCATTTCTGAGCCAGAGCGGGGCGCTGTGCACCGCCATCCTTGACTGGAGCCATGATCAGAATGTAGGCTTCAGCGCGTTTGTTTCCACCGGGGCGATGGCAGATGTGGGATGGGGTGATCTGATCCGGCACTTCGGTGATGATCCGCATACGAGCAGCATCGTGATTTACATGGAGTCCGTGGGGAATGATGCCGCCGCATTCCTGGCAGCCGCGCGGGCCGTGGCGGCGCAAAAGCCCATCGTGGTGATCAAGGTCGGACGTACGGCGGAGGCCTCGCGTGTGGCGGCTTCGCATACGGGCGCGCTGACTGGCAGCGATGCCGTGCTGGATGCGGCGCTGAGGCAAAGCGGCGTGCTGCGGGTGGACACAATTGAGGAGCTGTTCGACATGGCGGAGGTGCTGGCCAAGCAGCCGCTGCCAACCGGGCGGCGTCTCGCGATTGTGACGAACGCGGGTGGTCCAGGCGCATTGGCGACGGATGCTCTGGTGCTTGGCAAGGGGGAGTTGGCGGAACTATCGGAGCAGACGATGGCGGATTTGAACGCGCTGCTCCCTGAGTGCTGGAGCCATCACAATCCTGTCGATGTTTTAGGCGATGCGGATGCGGTGCGGTTTGCCCAGGCACTGCGCATCGTGGCCTTGGACGCTGCTGTGGACGGTGTGCTGGCCATTTTGACACCTCAGGCCATGACTCATCCCACGAACATTGCACGAGAGGTCGCGGTGATCGCAGGCGAGATCGACAAGCCGCTGCTGGCGAGTTGGATGGGTGCGCAGAGTGTGAAGGAAGGACGCGGTATTCTCAATGCGGCAGGGGTGCCGACTTATGATTACCCCGATGAAGCTGCGCTGGCTTTTGTGCGCATGAGGGAACATCGTCTGCGCCTGATCTGGCTGAGCGAAACGCAGAGCGCCCATGCAGATGATGATGGCGAAGCTTTGCCGCTGGTGGGTGATATGATTGACTCAGTGCTCAAGAGCGGGCGAACCCTGATGACGGAGCAGGAAGCCAAGCAACTGCTGCAGGTGTCGGGCATTCCCATCGTGGAGACACGCGCGGCCTATGATGAAGCGGCGGCCATCGCTGCTGCTGAGGCGCTGGGTTATCCAGTGGTGGTGAAGCTGCTCTCCTCCACGATCACGCACAAGAGTGACTGCGGTGGCGTGCAGCTCAATCTGCTTAATGCGGCGGCGGTGCAGCAGGCCTGGCGACTGATCCTGGACAATGTGACGCACCTGCATGGGCTGGCTGCTTTTGAAGGGGTGACGGTGCAGCGTATGATCACGCAGAAGGGGGTGGAATTGATCCTCGGCGCGAGCACGGACGCGCAGTTCGGGCCGGTGCTGCTCATCGGTGCGGGCGGGACCTTGGTGGAGGTCTTGCAAGATCATGCGCTGGCCCTGCCGCCGCTCAATCACGCACTGGCACGGCGCTGGTTGGAGCAGACGAGAATCGCCAAAGTGCTGCATGGAGTGCGCGGTCAACCGGCGGTTGATCTGGCGGCTTTGGATGATACGCTGGTGAAATTTGCCCGGTTGGTGCAGCACGAGCGGCGCATTGTGGAACTGGACATCAATCCGCTGCTGGCTACGCCGGATGGTGTCGTGGCGCTGGATGCGCGTGTGGTGGTGCGGATGTGAATGGCTTAATCGTGCGACATGCGGATCACGCTGCGGTGCATGCTAGAACCAGCTTGTCCCGATGTGGCTGCTGCCGCTAGAACTTGAATTGAGGTCAGTGGAAAGTTGGCAGATTCGTTGGTTGCTTGTATTTACGTATGCTGCGTGAGAGCAGCTGCGTCCGGACGGGCGCTAAAAAACGAATCCTTTGAGCATGATTACCTTTTTAAAACATCCCTTGATTGCACTGGCGCTGCTGTTCGCGAGCTGCGAGCGCACTCCGGGAGGAGCTCCTCCGGCAGCACCTGGACCGCCACCGCCTGTGGAAGTGGGCGTGATCACCATCAAAACGGCACCCGTCACACTGACACAGGATCTGCCGGGTCGTATTTCAGCCCTCCGCGTGGCCGAGGTGCGCGCACGCGTCAATGGCATCGTCCTGAAGCGCCTCTTCAAGGAGGGCAGCGATGTGAAGGAAGGACAGGTGCTCTATGAGATCGACCCCGCATCGTATGAGGCGGCACTCGACAGCGCCCAAGGCACGCTGGCCCGCGCTGAAGCCGGACTAAATTCCGCTCAGTTAAAACTGAACCGCATGCAGTCGCTGGTCAGTTCCAATGCGATCAGCAAACAGGACTTTGACGAAGCTTCAGGCAGCCAGCGCGTCAATCTGGCGGAGGTGCTGCTCGGCAAGGCGGCGGTGAAGAGCGCGAAGATCAATCTCGACTACACCAAGGTCACCGCTCCCATCACCGGCCGCATCGGCCTCTCGCAAGTGACGGAAGGTGCCTATGTGCGCACGGACCAAGCGACCCTGCTGGCAATCGTGCAGCAGATCGACCGCGTCTATGTGGATGTAAACCAGCCCAGCAGCGACCTGCTTCGCCTGAAGAAAGCCCTCGCCAGCGGCCGGCTCAAGGCGGACGCCTCAGGCCAGCCCAGTGTGAAGCTCGTCCATGAAAACGGCGACATCTATCCAGAGGATGGCACGCTGGAAGTGTCTGACGTCACGGTGAATACGCTGACCAATTCCGTCACCGTGCGCGCCGTGTTCCCGAATCCACGTGGCGACCTGCTGCCCGGCATGTTTGTTCGTGCACGGCTGGAGGAGGGCACGACGCCCAATGCCATCCTCGTGCCGCAGTTCGCCGTCACCCGCAATTCAAAGGGCGAGCCGACTGCGCTGGTCGTGGGTGCGGAAAGCAAAGTCGAACTGCGTGTGCTGGAGACACCGCGTGCTGTCGGCAATCAATGGCTGGTCACCTCCGGACTGAAAGCAGGCGACCAGCTCATCATCAACAACCTCCAGAAGATTCGTCCCGGTGCTCAGGTCAAAGTCGTCGCGGATGCTCCTGCTCCACCCCCTGCCGATTCCAAGTAATCCACGATGTCACGTTTCTTCATCGATCGGCCCGTCTTCGCATGGGTCATTGCCATCATCATCATGCTGGCGGGGGCTCTCTCCATCGAGAGGCTGCCCATCGCCCAGTATCCCAGCATTGCGCCGCCCACCATTGCCATCATCGCGAGCTATCCCGGTGCTTCCGCAAAGACGCTGGAAGACACGGTGACGCAGGTCATTGAGCAGAAGCTCAATGGCATTGACCACCTGCGTTACATTGAGTCCGCCAGTACGTCGGACGGCACCGCAACAATCACCGTCACCTTTGATGGGGAAGCCAATGCCGACACCGCGCAGGTGCAGGTGCAGAACAAGGTCGCGCTCGCCATTCCATCGCTGCCGCTGGAAGTGCAGCAGCAGGGCGTGCAGGTGAACAAATCGGTGCGCAACTTCCTCATCGTGGTCGGCCTTATCTCGACGGATGGTAGCATGTCCAACACCGACCTCGCCGATTACAATGCCAGCGTGATGAAGGACCCCATCAGCCGCTTGCAGGGGGTGGGTGAGATTCAGGCTTTCGGCACGCAGTATGCCATGCGCATCTGGCTTAATCCCGACAAGCTGACGAAGTATCAGCTTTCCACGAACGATGTCATCGCCGCCGTGCGCGCGCAAAATGCGCAGATCTCCGCCGGTGCCTTGGGGGCGCTGCCCGCTGCGGAAGGCCAGCTTCTGAATGCCACGGTCATGGCGCAGAGCCGTCTGCAGACGCCGGAGCAGTTTGGTGCCATTCTTCTACGCGTCGGCCAGGATGGCTCACGCGTCTTCCTGCGTGATGTCGCGCGGACGGAACTCGGCAGTGAATCGTACAACGTCATGGCGCGTTACAATGGCCTGCCAGCCAGCGGCATGGCCATCCGGCCCGCTCTGGGTTCCAATGCGCTGGAAACGGTGGACCTCGTGAAGAAGAAGGTGGAAGAGCTCTCGCAGTTCTTCCCACCGGGCGTGAAGGCCATCTACCCCTACGACACCACGCAGTTTGTGCGCATCTCGGTGGAGGAGGTGGTGAAAACGCTGATTGAGGCTGTGATCCTCGTCTTCTTGGTGATGTTCGTCTTCCTGCAAAGCTGGCGTGCCACGTTGATCCCCACCATCGCCGTGCCCGTCGTTTTGCTCGGTACTTTTGGCATCATGTCGGCGGCAGGGTATTCCATCAATACGCTCACGCTTTTTGGACTGGTGCTCGCCATCGGCCTGCTGGTGGATGACGCCATCGTCGTCGTTGAAAACGTCGAGCGTGTGATGCAGGAGGAAGGCCTCTCGCCGAAGGAAGCCACGCGCAAATCCATGGATCAGATCAGTGGTGCGCTCGTCGGCATCGGGCTGGTGCTCAGCGCGGCCTTTGTGCCCATGGCCTTCTTCACCGGGTCCAGCGGCGTCATCTACCGGCAGTTCTCGCTCATCATCGTCAGTTCGGTGGCGCTCTCCGTGCTGGTCGCGCTGATTCTCACTCCGGCACTCTGCGCCACCTTGCTGAAGCCGGTGCCCAAGGACCACGGCATCAACAAACGTGGCCCCTTCGGCTGGTTCAATCGTGCTTTCGAGCGGACGGCGGATCGTTATACCAGCGCGGTTGGCGTGTTCCTCAAGCACTACGTGCTCGCGCTCATCCCTTACATTGCCATCGGCGTCGCCGTCGTTTATCTCTTCGGGCGCGCGCCCACCGGCTTCCTGCCGGATGAAGACACCGGAGTGCTATTCGCCATGGCGCAGCTCCCTCCGGGTTCTACGCGGGACCAGTCGGATGAAGTGCTGAAGAAAATGGAGAAGCATTTCTTCGAGGAGGAAAAGGACGTGGTCGAAGGCGGTTTCGGCGTTCTGGGTTTCAGTTTCAGCGGCAATGCGCAGAATCAGGTGCTCATGTTCGTCAAACTCAAGCCTTGGGCGGAACGCAAACTGCCCGAGCAAAAGGTGAAGGCCATTCAGATGCGGGCCTTGGGCAAGTTTGGTCAGTTCAAAGAAGCCCTCGCCTTCGCTTTCGCGCCACCCGCTGTGCTGGAACTCGGCACCGCCACAGGCTTCGACATGCGCCTCGTCGATCTCGGCGGGCTCGGCCATGAGGCACTCATGGATGCCCAGGGGCAGCTTCTCGGCATGGCCGCTAAAAACCCACTCCTTTCCTCCGTGCGCCCCAATGGACTTGCGGACACCTCCGCTTATCAGATCGAAATCGATCAGGAAAAAGCCAGCGCGCTGGGGCTCTCCCTCGCAGACATCAATGCCTCCCTCAGCACCATCCTCGGCTCCACCTACATCAATGATTTCATCGACAAGAACCGCGTGAAGCGTGTCATGATGCAGGGAGACGCCCCCTTCCGCATGCTACCGGAGGACATCAACCGCTGGTATGTGCGCAATACTCAAGGCGGCATGGTGCCGTTCTCCGCCTTCTCCAGCGCCACCTGGAAAATGGGCTCCCCGAAGCTCGAACGCTTCAATGGTGCGCCGTCGCTTTCCATCCTCGGTGAACCCGCGCCGGGGCACAGCTCCGGTGAGGCCATTCACGAGATCCTGCAGATGGCGAAGTCACTGCCGTCGGGCATTGGCGTCGCCTGGGCTGGGCTGTCGTATGAAGAGCAAGCCTCCGGCTCCAAGGCTTCATCCGTTTACATCATCGCGCTGCTCATGGTCTTCCTTTGCCTCGCTGCGCTCTATGAAAGCTGGGCCATCCCGTTCTCCGTCATGATGGACATGCCGCTCGGCGCGCTGGGTGTCGTTGCTGCCACGCAATGGCGCGGCATGCCCAATGACATCTATTTCCAAATTGGCCTCATCACCATCATCGGCCTCTCCGCCAAGAACGCGATCCTCGTCGTGGAGTTTGCCAAAGAGCATTTTGATCAAGGTTCCACGCTCATCGACGCCGCGCTGCACGCCGTCCGCCAGCGCCTGCGCCCCATCCTCATGACCTCCATCGCCTTCGGTCTCGGAGTGCTGCCCCTGGCGATCAACACCGGCGCGGGTTCCGGCAGCCAGAACGCCATCGGCACCGGCATCGTCGGCGGAGCCATCACCACCACCCTCCTCGGCCTCTTCTTCGTGCCCCTCTACTTCGTCGTCATTCTGCGCCTCTTCCGCGTGAAGCCATTGAATGCCCCCGCAGCGCAGAAGGCGGAAGCAAAGTAAACCGGTTGCGCCGCAACCGGTTTGGAAGGTTCCAGTTGCAGCGCAACTGGACAACTTTGCTGCCGCCGCGGCGTTTCCAATATGGAGTGCGGTCGCGAAGGGCTGACCTTTACCCACAAGTTGGCTTTGCTCACTGCGCGATGTCATGGAGATCATGCTTATCTCGGACTGATCTTCCTCGTCTCGAAGGCCAACGGCCTTCTGCACCACAGCGAAGGGTTGCCGAGCCCTAGCG
>NZ_JAQSEA010000166.1:32733-33405 GCF_029946185.1 Prosthecobacter sp. | reverse complement strand
TCATTGCGGTGGTGCCGGTTTTCTTTTTCAGGTCGTCCACTTCAGCCTGCAATCCGAGGCTGCGGGCACTGGTGGCATCACGTTCCTTGACGGCCGACTCACGCTGTTTCACCGCCTCATCGCGCTGAGTGATGGCGCCATCACGCTCCTTCACAATCTGGTCACGTTCTTTGAAGATTTTGTCACGCTCCTGCTGTACGGCGGCGATTTGTGTAGAGGAATCGACCAGTTTTTGTGAGGCGTCCTTGGCAGCTGCTTCGGCGGCGATCATCCGCTGAGCGTTTTTGCGCATCTCCAAATCCACCGCCATTTTTTCTTCCATCAGCTTGCCAAGCTGGCCCTGTGCCGCGCGGGCTTCTTCCACATCCCTGCCCATGGCGAGGATGCTCTGCTCCAAGGCGGAGGCCTTCTTGCCAAGGGCATCGTTTTGCTGGCGCGCGGTGGTGATCTCGCCGGAGGCCCACTGGTACCAGTTCTGCCATTTGCCGAGATCGATCTGCTGCTGGTTGTTTTTCGTCTCCAGTTCCAGAATGCGCTGTTTGTGCATTTGCTCCCATTGGCTCAGCAAGTCATTGAGACTGGGCAGGGAGCCGGGGGAGGTGGGGAGGGGGGCGGCGGGTTGCGCCAGTACGCCGGGCGATGGAATGGTGGCGGCAGGCATCGCTGGAGTCA
>NZ_JAQSEA010000166.1:0-32723 GCF_029946185.1 Prosthecobacter sp. | reverse complement strand
CATGGTGACAGCCGCAGTCGGTGTAGCTGAAGGCACCTGGGCTTGCGGCTGCGACGAACGTGACTGCAGTCGTGTGAGGGCATCCTGAATTTTTTGCTGGCGTGCTGTACGCATTTCAGGCTGCCAAGTCGGGTAATTCCGGGCGATGCTGTCCATGATCTCGCCCGCCTGTTTGAATTTGGTCTGTGCGAGGGTGACGTCACCAGCGGTTTCGAGTGCGACGGCCTCATTGTTGAGGACAAAGCCGCGGAAGTATTGGTCCGCCACCTCGCTGCTGGCATCAATGGTCTGGGCTTGCGACACCGGTGCGGCCAAGACAAGCGCCGCGAAGAGGGTGAGGACGTAAAAAAGGCGATTCATGAATTATGGGGGGAAGGGGGCGGAGTTTACCGCTTTTCCGCAGGCTTGTAAATGGCCTTGGCAGCCTGTCTCAGGCCTGACGCTGCCGCAAAACAGCCACCCAGCGGTCCACGGACTTGCCCGGAGCGTCCTGCAACGCCCGGCTGTTCTTGTTGCGCTTGTTGCTGACGACCTCCATGCCCAGCGACTCCAGCGCGCGTAGCGCGAGCCGGTGTTCGACATCGAAATAGCTGGTGATGACCAGCATGCCGTCGGGGCGTAGTTTGGCGATGCCCTGGTCGAAAATTTTCTTCCACAGCTCTGGTCCGTGCCAGAAGTTCTGGTGGCGCAGGAAGACCATGTTGAAGTCGTCACTCAGCTCTTTGTGCTGGTCGATCTTGGTGGCGTCCTCGATCAAAAACTGTGCGGGCAGATGACTGTGTGCTTCACGGGCCAGCCGGATCTCGCGGATGCGAATGTCAGCACCGATCATTTCGACACCGCCACCTTGGGTGAGTTCAGAGCCGACTTGGATCAAGGTTTCCGCTTCATCACAGCGTCCACAGGCGAGGTTGAGGATGCGCATGTCCTTCTGGGCCGCAGGCAGATGCGGCGAGAGCGAGTCATGGAGCAGGGATTTCAGCTGTGACATGTCCTGCTGCAGGGCGTTTGCAGGCCGGGGTTGCGCAGAGAGTGAAGGGCGTGGGCTCATGTCACTCAAGTTTTGAAAACACCCCCGCCGCAGCTTTGACGGACATCTTTTGATTGGCCGCATATGCTCTGGCGGCAGCCATGCGGATGTCGGGCCGGGAGCCATTGTGCAGCCAGACTTCGAGGGCATCACGCAGCAAGAAGGCACCGGGATACATCAGTTGTTCGGTGGTGAGCACGGGGCGGGCCTGCAAGGCTTCGAGATGCGGTTTGAAGAACCTGCCGCTGACACAGCAGAGAATGATGGCGTCTGTGGATCTGGACCCAGGGCCGAGGACAGAGACCGCCACGGGGGAGTCCATGAGTCCATTGTGACCGATGAAGGCGGTGAGATCACTGCGGCGATCCCGAAGGTTGGCGAAGCAGGCTTCCAAGCACTGGTGAATGTTTTTCCCGCGCCATGCTTCGGCGACGAGGATGCAGTCTTGGGCTGCATGCCGGTAGCTGCGCCGGTCAAGGATCTCTGGCGTTGGATTGGCCTCGGCTTTTTCGAGTTTCCAGGATTTACTGCGGCCAAAGATCGCCTTGAAGCCCTCGGAGTTGCCCCAGTACAGGTTTTCTTCGGCATCGTCGCCGTTGCCGATCTTCGCTGGCACAGGGGCGATGCCCTGGCTGGCATTGTCAGCCAGGGCGACGAAGACGTGGATGCGTCTGGGCGCAGCGAAAGCGCCATCGCCGCAGGCAATGACCAGCAGGCCAAGGGAGATGCTCCACAGCTTCATGTTCTGCGGTCAAAATTTCAATTCTTCGCCGAAGATCATGCGCGCAGCCTGAGCGACGTCCTTGTCCCCACGACCGGAGAGGTTCACGAGGATGATCTGGTCCTTGCCCATGGTGGGGGCCACTTTGTGGACTTCGGCGATGGCATGGCTGCTTTCGAGGGCGGGGATGATGCCTTCGACCTGACTGAGCTCCTGGAACGCGGCGAGCGCCTCGTCATCGGTGGCATAATTGTAGGTCACACGGCCCTGCTCATGCAGCCAGGCGTGTTCGGGGCCGATGGCGGCGTAGTCGAGGCCGGCGCTGACGCTGTGGGTGAGCTCGATCTGGCCGTCGGCGTTGGCCAGGAGCCAGGTCTTGGTGCCTTGCAGGACGCCGAGACGCCCCCCTTGAAAGCGTGCGGCGTGGCGCTCAGGGATGATGCCGTCGCCACCGGCTTCGACGCCGGTCATGCGCACGTCTTTGTCGTTCAGGAAGGGGTGGAAGAGGCCGATGCTGTTGCTGCCACCGCCGACACACGCAACGAGGAGATCGGGCAGGCGCTCTTCGCGCTCCAAAATCTGGCGGCGGGCCTCGACGCCGATGATGCGGTGGAAATCACGCACCATCATGGGGAAGGGGTGGGAGCCGAGCGCGGAGCCCAGGATGTAATGCGTGGTGTGCACGTTGGTGACCCAGTCGCGCATGGCCTCGTTCACCGCTTCCTTGAGCGTGGCCTGCCCTGCAGTCACGGCCACGACTTTGGCTCCGAGAAAACGCATGCGTGCGACATTCAGCGCCTGGCGCTCCATGTCCACCTTGCCCATGTAGATGACGCATTCGCAGCCAAAACGTGCGCACACCGTGGCGGTGGCGACGCCGTGCTGGCCGGCACCGGTTTCCGCGATGATGCGCTTCTTGCCCAAGCGCTGGGCGAGCAGGATCTGCCCGAGGGCATTGTTGATCTTGTGCGCGCCGGTGTGCAGCAGGTCTTCGCGTTTGAGGTAAATTTTCGCGCCACCGAGCTTTTCGGTCCAGCGTTCGGCAAAGTAGAGGGGCGTGGGGCGGCCGACATATTCGTGGAGCAGCCGGTCGAGTTCCTTCTGGAAGGCGGGGTCGGCTTTCGCTTTTTCATAGTGATCCGACAGTTCGGTGAGCGCGGCCATGAGCGTCTCAGGTACGAACATGCCACCGTACTGGCCAAAGTGGCCGTGGCTGTCGGGCATCACGGGGAGCGGAAGTATAGAGGCGGCAGTCATGGGGGATAAAAGTAGATGGAAGACCTGATCTTGGCAACGGTCGTGCTGGCTTCAGTCAAAGTTACGAGCCTTGCTCAAGAATGGACCGTTCCACCTTCGAGGGCGGCGAGTTTTTTTTCCAAGACGCGCACGCGTTCCAGCAAATCGGGGATTTTGGCGGGGAGGCTGAGCATTTTCCGCCCTTCCATGAGCGGACGGGCGGGATAGCCAGTGTAGGCTCCTGCTTCGAGAATGCTTTTGGTGACGCCGGATTTGGCAAAGAACATGACTTTGTCGCCAATTTCAAGGTGACCGGCCACGCCGACCTGCCCCCCCATGGTGACGTAGTTGCCCAAGCGGGTGCTGCCGGAGATGCCGGTCTGCGAGACAATGATGCAGTGTTTCCCAAGCGTGCAGTTGTGACCGATCTGCACCAGATTGTCGATTTTGCAGCCCTCGCCGATCCAAGTGCGACCGAAGCGGGCGCGGTCAATGGTGGTGCAGGAACCGATCTCGACATCGTCATCGATCTGAACAATGCCGACCTGGTCGATCTTCTGGTGGCGGCCTCGAACCTGCTCATAGCCGAAGCCGTCGCTGCCGATCACGGAGCCGCTGTGGAGAATGACGCGCTGCCCCAGAATGCAGTATTCCTTGATGACGGAGTTGGCGTGAATGACGCAACCTGCCCCCAGTTTGACGCCGCGACCGATAAAGCTGCCTGCGTGGATCATACAGCCATCACCGAGGTGCGCTCCGCACTCAACGACGGCATGCGGGCCGATGCTAACCTTCTGGGGGTCGTAAACCACGTCACCAGCGACCGTGGCGGTGGGATGAACACCGGGGACAAACTCCATGGCGGTAGGCACGAAGAAGTGAATAACGGTGGAGAATGCGAGCGTGGGATTGTTGAGGCGAATGAGAGCGAGCCCTTCCCGCACGTCTGCATAGTCAAGATCCTCCGGCACGAGGGCGGCGGAGGCGCGGGTGGTTTTGAGCGCAGGCAGGTAGCGTGCATTGCCAAGGAATGTCACTTCACCTGGGCCTGCTTCCAGGATGGAGTTCAGGCCGGAAATGATGAATTCCGGGTTGCCCGCAGAGAGAGTTCCTCCGACGAGATCAGTGAGTTTCCGCAGGTTGATGGAGTTGCTCATGGTGCTGACGGATATTTCTACGCAGGAACAAAAAAAAGGCACGTCGCAATGTTGCGGCGTGCCTTGGAAAGTTGACTGCTGGAGGCTATTTCTTGGACTCTTCAGTCTTGGGTGCCGGAGCGGCGGCATCTTCCTTCTTGGGCTCGGCTCCGGGGGGTGGTGCATCCTTGTTCAACTCAACGATGAGCTGATCGGTGAGATCGGTGGCCGCTTCTGGCCTGACATGCAGGATGATAGGCACGGTGGAAAGACTGACGCCGGTCTTGTCAAAAACGATGTCGAACAGATCTTCCTTGGAGCGGGCGCGGACGACCACGAGAATTTCCTCGTAGAGACCTTTGCGGATCTGCATGTCTTCCTGCTTGAGCTGCTGCTGGCGGCGATCAGCGAATTCCTGCATTTCCATTTCCAGAGCGCGGATTTCTTTCACTTTTTCACCCAGTTCAGCGCCGTATTTCGAACGCTGCTCGGGGGTGATGATCGGGTCTTGTGCGACTTTTTGAAGCTTTTGGGCCTCCGCTGCCAAGTTTTTATACGTGTTCTGACGCTCAGTCATTTCCTGGGCGGCTTTTTCGTAATTCGCCTTGTACTTGTCTGCGGCAGTTTTGGTTTTGTGGAACTCCTGGAAGACTTTGGACATGTCGATCACACCGATTTTAAGATCGGCGGCCTGAAGAGTGACGGTGGCGAGGATAAGGGCGATGAACGCGCTGCGAATCATAAGTATGGATGGTTTTGAATGAGATTGGAGGGGCGGACAAACAAATTGTCCAAGCACACTGCTAGAACTTGTAGCCCATGTTGAACTGGAAGCGGCCGCCGTTGCCTGTATTGGCGTCCTTGCCGATTGGGACGGCATAGTCAACACGGATGGGGCCGACGGGAAGGAAGAGACGCAGGCCGATACCTGCATCGGAGTACACAGTTCCATCGCCTGTGGTTGCACCTGTGGCCCCGGAAACGGTGCCGATGTCGCCGAAGAAGACCACACGCGGTGACTTTTCTGTGTTGGCGGTGATGTGCACCGGAACGGAGAATTCACTGCTGGCGTAGATGGAGGTCAGGCCACCAACGGGTTCACCCGTGTTATCCTTGGGACCGGCGTGGCGATAATTGAATCCGCGCAGGTTGTTGGCACCGCCGAGGAACTGGCGCTCAAAGATTGGCACGGGGTTGTTGTTCCAGCTATTGACGACACGGAACATTCCTTCAAAACTGAGGATGGTGTCACCAGGCAGGTTAAAATACTGCTGGCCGCCGATGTTGCCGCCATACACGGGGACATCTCCTCCAAGACCAGAGAGCAGGATTCCTGCTTCGAGCTTGTGGCCGCTGCGGGTGATGAAGACGCTGTCACGGGTGTCGTGCACAAAGTTCGTGTCAATTTTGCTTTGAAGGTAGTTGCCGGCTTCCTGGGCGATGAGGGCGGAGGCACCGTTGGCGATGCTGCCGATTTCGATCTGCTGGAGGGTGTAGGTGCTCTCAATGTAAGAGTGCTCACCCAGCCGTTTACGTAAACCGGCCGAGACGCCGACGTTGGTTTGATTGAAGAAATTGGAGAGGTAGTAGAGGTTGTGATAGAAGGCCTCAACGGTGAGGGCCAGTTCGCGACCCAGGAACCAAGGTTCAGTCCAGCTGACAGTGACGTCACGACGCAGCGCACCCGCACGGATGTTGGCGTTGAAACGCTGGCCACCGCCCCGGAAATCCTTCCAGTCACGGATGTCAAAGTTGGTCTGAGTCACTTGGATGAAACCGGTGATGCTGTCGATGGAACTGAAGCCGGCACCGAAGTTGACCGTCCCGGTGGACTGCTCCTGCACGTTGATGTCCACATCCTTGTAGCCGGGGGCGGTGGTAGGGGTGTTGCGCATATCCACCGAACTGAAGTAGTTCAGGTTTTGCAGGCGGCTTTTACCGGCCTCGATTTTGACGGTGTTCAGTTCCTCGCCGGGAGCAAAGGGCAGTTCGCGGCGGATAACTTCATCCTTGGTGACCGAGTTGCCGGAAATGTTGACTTTGCTGATGTAGGACTTGGTGCCTTCAGTGATGTTGTAGGCCACGGCGACCTGTCCGGCGCCGGTCTCCAGAATGCTGGTCTCCACACGTGCATCGGCGTAGCCACGGGAGCCGTAGTAGTCTTGAATCATCTTTTCGTCAGCCTTGATAAAGCTGCCGACGTAAGCGAATCCGGGTTCAGTCTTAATGCCCTGCATCAAGACTTCATTGGTGAAAATGGTGTTGCCGGAGATTTTGACCGCCGAGACGTCATACTTGGCGCCTTCATTGATCACGTAAACGAGGTCCATCTGCTTGGCGGACACCGGTTCACGCCGCACCTCGGTGACTTTGGCATACACATAACCCTTGTCCTGAAAGGCCTGCTCAAGCTTCTTGATGTCTTCCTGCAGATCCTGATTGCTCAGCTTGCCTTTTTTGCCCCACAAGTTCCAGACGTGGTGCTCTTGGGATTTGATGCTGCCGCGCAGCACACGTGACTTGATGGCGGTGTTGCCTTCGAAGCGGATGTCATGAATGATGCCGCGCGCACCTTCATCGACTTTAAAAGTTACCGTGGAGAACCCTACGCGGGCGGACGGGGTGATGTCATAGCTTGCGACGACATCGGAGAACCCCTTCTTTTCGTAGAGTTCCACAATCTTTTGCTGAGCAGCGGAAAGTTTGATGTCATCCACCGGGTCGCCCACCTTGATCTCGATGTCCTTGCGCAGCTTGCTGTTGTCGATGACGGTGTTGCCAATAAAGTTGATCTCAGCAATGCCGCCGCGCCCCACGATTTCGACAATGACTTTGACGCCACCGGCCACGTCCACCGCGCGGATGTCCAGATTTTCCACGGCTCCTGTGCTGTAGAGTGCGCGGATGTCGCGTTCCACCGATTCATTGCTGAACGGCTGGCCCACGCGGGTGGACATCTGCCCGCGAATACGATTTTCATCCACTTTTACCGCGCCCTTGAGGACGATCTGCACGTCCTGAACGATTCTTTTCGTCGAGGGTGCCGCAGGCAGGCCCGTTTGTCCACGTGCCTGCTGTGCTGTGGCGACCATGAAGGTGATGGCCACTAGGGATAAAAGGGTCAGGCGAGACAGAGGAGAAGTTCCGTGATTCATAGGCAGGGCAGAGTAAGCAGACGGGATAAAGACAGGGCGGCAAGGCACGTCCAAACTGGAGCATGACAAGCCTGCATTACTGCTTCCGCACCGCTCCACGTCAAGGCGTAAGTTCTAAGGGTGTTCTTGCCATTATTTGAGGCCATTGGATGAATCGATAGCGGACGAGTGATTTCCGTCTTTGTATGGAGACAGAAAATAAGGCTCTCCGCACCTTTGACGGGTGGAGCAACAGCTCTGTCACCTAGCATGTCCCGTTCCAATCTGCGCAATTACATCCAGCTGCATCTTGTCGTGCTTGCCTGGGGGCTTACGGCGGTTTTGGGAAAGCTGATCCTTCTGCCGCCTGTGGATGTGGTGCTGTGGCGTACTGCGCTGGCGGTGCTCGGCTTTGCGGTGCTTGCCCGGTGCATGGGGCATTCGCTTTGGGTTTCCCGCCGGAAAATTTTAGCGATGCTTGCCGTGGGCGTTATTTTAGGGCTGCACTGGATTTTGTTCTTCTGGTCTGCGCGGCTGGCCACCGCTTCCGTCTCTCTGGCCGCCATGCCCACGGCCATGCTGTGGTGCTCGCTGATTGAGCCTGTCATTGATGGTTCGCGGCGCTGGCGTTTAGCTGAACTTCTCGTCGGCGCGGTGATGGTGGGGGCCGTATGGCTGATTTATCAGGTGGAATTTCGTTATTGGCTCGGCTTTTCCGTCGCCATCGCCGCCGCTGTGCTGGCGGCCTTTTTCGCCACCTTGAGCAAGCAGCAAGTCGCCCGGGACACGCACTGGAGCGTTATTGGCTGTTATCAGATGAGTGGGGCATGCCTCGCGGCCTGCATTTCACGCCCATTCCTTGAAACCGGACCGCTGCCGGGTTTGCCAGATGCAGCTACCGCAGTTTGGCTCGGTGTTCTCGCCCTGGTGTGTACGGTGGCCGCCTATGCGGGGTTCATGGATGTGCTCCGCCGCGTCAGCGTCTTCACGGTGAACGTCGTCTATAATATGGAGCCGGTGTATGGCATCGTGCTCGCAGCCTGGGTGTTCGGGAAGGCCGAGTTCATGAGTGCGGGCTTTTATCTTGGCGCATCGCTCATTATCGCCGTGGTGCTGACTTTGCCATGGATTCGGCGCTGGGTGGAAAGGTGAGAGTGCTGGACATCTCGCGCAGCGTGGGCTTGCATCTCTGACGCCTTTGAACCGCCTTCGCCACATCCTCGTCTCCGCCTCCGCAGGTTCGGGTAAAACCTACCAGTTGGTGCGGCGGCATCTGCATCTGCTCGCGCTCGGGCAGCCGCCGGAGGGAGTTGCGGCGATGACCTTCACGCGCAAGGCGGCGGGTGAGTTTTTCCAGCGCATCCTGCAGCGGCTGTCTGTGCTCTCGCAGCATGGGGAGACGCCGGAGCAGTACTTTGCGGGCATGGCTCCGCTGCCGGAGCAATGGCCGGAGTTTGTCGTGCTCCTGCGGAAGGTGACGCAGCGGCTCCACCGGCTGCGACTGGGAACGATGGACAGCTTTTTCGCCGGCATCACCGCCTGCTTCCCGCTGGAGCTCGGCCTGCCGCTCGGTGCCAGTGTGATGGCCGAGAATGAATCTGCGCAGGCGCGGAGGGAGGCGCTGGATGCACTGCTGGAACGTATTCATTCCTCGCGTGATGAACAGGCGGGTCGTGCGCTGCTCGAAGGTTTCAAGCAGGCCACCTTTGGCATCGAGGAGCGCAGTGCGGTGGGCAGTCTGGAGTCCTGGATCAACGATCACCATAGCACCTGGCTCGACAGCGGTGATGGTTCCCCATGGGGAGTGCTGCCGGGGCTGGGGCTGGAGAGCGCTGGCAATCTCACTGCGGCCATCCATGATTTGCGGGACCGGTTTGTGCCACGTACGGATGAAGGGGCCAGGTACATGGAAGAACTGATCTCCCAAGCTTCGGGCATGGAGCCGGGAGCCACGCTGCCGCCGAGGGTGAAGTATTTTTTGGAGAAAACGACCGCCGTCTGGAAGGAATTAAAAGCAGGAAGGGCCGAAATCGGCTGGGGGCGCGGCAAAAAATCTGAACTCACGGGAGAAGTGGCGCGTGCCTGGGTGCGCCTTGCTGAATCAATCCTTAACCATGAGCTGATCTGCCGCGTGCAGCGAACTCAGGGCATGGCCGCGCTCATGGGACTGTATGAGACCGAGTACGCGCGGCGTGTGCGCTCACGCGGACGGCTGTCTTTTGCCGATGTGCAACGACTGCTGGCAGCGGCGACAGCGGATGGCGCGGAGTGGGCGGACGGTGAAAGCGGTGATCTGTGGTTCAGGCTCGACGGACGGTATGATCACTGGCTGTTTGATGAGTTTCAGGACACCAGCCGCGTGCAGTGGAATGTCGTGCGCGGATTGGTGGATGAGGTGATGCAGGATGACACGGGCAGGCGCAGCTTCTACGCCGTGGGCGATCCGAAGCAGTCCATCTATCTCTGGCGGCAGGCGGAGCCGGGGCTGTTTGACGACGTGCTGCGCGAATGGCCGCATCAGGACGAGGACGGGCTGGAACCGCAGACGCTCAGCCAGTCCTTCCGCAGCGCGCCGGCGGTGCTGGATGCGGTGAATGCGGTGTTTGCAAACGCCGCAGGCATCGAAGCGTTGCTGCCGGGATGTACCGCTGGCTTTGCCTTCAAAGAGCATGTGGCTGCGGAACGAAATCAGCGGCTCAGTGGTTACGCGGCTCTGCTGAGCGTAACGAATGAAGAGGGCCTGCGCAGTCCCTCCACCACACCTGCGGTGACGGCGCTGCTGAAGGAGATCCGCCCTCTGGAGCGTGGGCTGACCTGCGCGGTGCTGGTGCGCGGCAACAAGAACGCCAATGCCACGGCGGAAGAACTGCGGGCGACGACGGGCATGGAGGTTGTGTGTGAGTCGCAGATCTATCCAGCTACGGACAATGCGGTGACGCTCGCCCTGCTCTCGCTGCTGCAACTGGCGGCGCATCCGGGAGACACCTTGGCGCTGGAGCATCTCAAAATGACGCCGTTGTGGTCGCAGATCGAGTCTCCGGGGCAGGGCTGGCAGTTGACCTGTCATCAAGTGCGCGAAGGGGTGTTTGAGCGCGGCTTTGTCGGATTCACGGAAGTCTGGACCCGGCACCTACGCACGCTGCTGCCGGAGATGGATGCCTTTCATGAACTGCGGCTGCGTCAGTTTGGTGAAATGGCTGCTGAGTTCGACGCGGGCGGTGCACGCGACATTGATGCGTTTCTGCTGCATGCGCGTGAGACGCCGATGCAGGTGCGGGGTGCTGCAAATGCGGTGCAGGTGATGACCGTTCACAAGGCCAAGGGCTTGGAGTTCGATGTGGTTATTTTGCCGGATGTGGATGGCGAAGCAATGAATCAAGTGCGGCGGCGCTCGTTGGTCGTCAATCGCGATGCGCAGGGCATTTCCTGGGTTTTGCAGGAGCCACCGCGCATTTTTGCGCCGTTGCATGAGGCACTGAATGAAGAGATGGAGGGTTCGAAGCGGCGCTCGGGTTTTGAGTCGCTCTGCCGCCTGTATGTGGCGATGACGCGGGCCAAACGCGGTCTCTACCTGATCGCTGAGCCACCGCCGAAGTCGAAAGAACCCGCGATGAAAGAGGCGCAGTTTTTGCGCCGGATGCTGGGCGTGGCGGATGGTGCCGAAGCGGGTGCTGCTTATTTGACCGAGTGGCAGACGGGGGATGCGCAATGGTTTGGCACCTTGAACGGTGCCGCGCCCCAGCCGCCGGCTCTGGCGGTGATGGAGCGCCCGCTGGGAGGGCTGCTACGGGAATTTCAGCCGCTGGCCAAGCGTGTGACGCCTTCAGGGGAGGAAGCTTTCCAGGTGAAGGGCAGCATGCTGTTCGGCGCAGGTCGTGAGCCGGGCCGGAGACTGGGCAATCTAGTCCATGAGTTGCTGGCACATGTAGAATGGTGGGATGCCGCCTCGGACATGGCCGGACTGGAGGCGCGCTGGCAGGCCTCGGGTCTGCTGCGCGGGGAGGCTATTGAAGCGACGGCACTGGCGATGGTGCAAGGTGTGCTGCAGTCATCTGCTGCGCCGTTTGCTTTTGCCAAACCTGCAGCGGACGCGCGGGCGTGGCGGGAGCGGCCCTTTGACCTGATCCACGAGGGGAGCTGGATCAGCGGCGTGTTTGACCGGGTCGTGGTCCAGCGCGACTCGGTGCGATTGATTGATTTTAAGACAGATGAGGCGGCTGACGAGGCCGCTTTGGCCGAAAAAGTGGCGGGTTATCGACCGCAGATTTTGCTGTATCGGCAGGCGCTGGTGCGGCTGACGGGCCTGAGACTGGAGCAGGTCGAATCTGCCCTGCTGTTCACCCGGAATTGCCGTCTGGTGGAGGTAAAGTGACTTTTTTTGAATCCAAGCTGCCTTTGATGACGCAAAAACTTGTGTGATCGCATTAGCTCTGGCATGGAACCCGCGCATCGTAGCCTTTTCGGCGCGACCTGCGCCCAAACCTCTCATGCGCCAGCCAGAACTTAGCGAAGAAGACCTGCTCCAGCGTGCTGGACGTGGAGACTCGCGCGCGTTTGACCAGCTCTATGACCGGATGGCGCCGCGGCTCTTTGGTCTCCTGCGACAGATGCTGCATGACGAGCGCGAGGCCGAAGACATCCTGCAGGATGGTTTTGTGCTGCTCTGGGAGCGTGCATCGACCTTTGATGCCGAGCGCAGCAAGGCGTTTACGTGGGCGGTGATGTTGTTCCGCCACAAGGCGATCGACCGCATGCGCATGCTGGGCCGGCGCAACCGCCTGGTGGACAGCGCGATTTTGGAGCAGACCACTCTGGCGGCGTCAGCCCATGCCGGTGTGGACGATGAAGTCCAAGCCAACGAACGTGGTGTGGTGGTGCGCGAGGCGCTGAACGAACTGCCGAAGGAGCAGCGCCAGTTGATCGAATTCGCTTTCTTGAAGGGCCTCACACATCATGTGATCGCCGAGTCGCTGGGCATGCCTCTAGGCACTGTGAAGACTAACATCCGCCGTGGGCTGCTGCGCCTGCGTGATCTTTTGAAAGGAGGCGCATGATGGACCAGGAACGATTTGAAGAACTGGCCGCCATGAATGCGCTGGGCATGCTGGAGAACGACGAGAAGCGTTCTCTGGATGGTGCCGTCGCACGTGACAAAGAGCTGCGCATGCTCGCCATGGAACTGGAGCAGACGACGGCGGAGCTGGCCTATCTCATCGAGCCGGTGGAGCCGCCTGCGAACATGAAGAAACGCATCCGTGCCAAGATGCGTGCCACCGGTGTCAAGGGTGTGGGTGTTTCACGTGGAGTCGTCATTGGTGGCATTGGCTGGGCGCTGGCGGCCAGCTTTGCCGTCACCTCGATATGGCTTTGGCGCGAACAAGCCGGCCTGACCCAGCAGCTTGCAGCAGCTTCGCGTGCCATTGCCCCGGTGAACTCGGTTATTCCTGTGGTGGATGACGGGAAGACGCGCACACTTGAGGAAGAGCTCAAAAAACGGCGGGATGAATTCGAGGCGCAGAAACTGGCGCTGGCGACGGAGATCGAATCGCTGCACAAAAGTGAGACGGAAGTCAAAACACAGAATGCCAAGCTGACTGCCGAAGTAGCGGCGCTGAAGCAGCAGGAGAAAGAGTCAAAACTGCAAGTCGCCACCCTGCAAAGCAAGGTTTGGGAATACCGCCGCAGCGAGATGCTCGTGGTCTGGGACGAGAAACGCAGCCAGGGCGTGGTGATGCTCGATAAAATGCCGAAAGTGGAGTCTGATAAAGACTACCAGCTCTGGGTCGTGGATCCGAACAAGCCTAACCCGGTGAGTGCCGGGGTGGTGACCGTCGATGACAAAGGTTTCGTCAAGGCCAGCTTCAAGCCGGTTGATGCAGTGACCGGCGAGGCCAAGTTTGCCCTCAGTGTCGAGAAAAAAGGTGGAGTGCCGAAGAGCGAAGGGCAGCTCTTGATGGTGGGGCCGTAAGGCAAGTTTGGCGTTCTGCTGATCAACGCAAAGCTTCATGACCTGCGTGGCCGCAGGCTTTTGTCAGTCATCGCAACATTCAGCCATTCCAGCCGCCGCCCATGGCCTTGTAAATACGCACCCAGGCGGTTGTGACGCGGGTGCGGCTGAGGGCGATGTCGTTTTGAGCGCCGAGGGCGACACGTTCTGCGTCGAGCACCGTGAGGAAATCAGCGATGCCGTCCTGATAGCGTTTCCGCGCCAAGGTGGCCGCTTCGCGGGCGGAGGTGGCGGAGGCTTCGAGATGGTGCAGGCGAACGCGTTCACGGTCATAGGATGTGAGTGAGTTTTCTGCCTCTTCGAGAGCGAGGAGCACCGTTTGCTCATAGCGTGCCAGCGCAGTGTCGGCGCGGCGTCCGGCGGCGGCGATCTGCTGACGCACGCGTCCGAGATTGAAGGCGGCCCAAGTAATCCGTGGGCCCAGCGTGAAGCCATCTGAATTGCGTCCTGTCAGGGAGGAAAGTGTGGATCCCTGAAGGTCGATACGGCCGCTGAATGTGACGCGTGGAAACAAATCTGCGACCGCCACACCCACGCGGGCGGTTTCGGCTGCCAGAATGTTTTCGGCGACACGAATGTCAGGACGGCGACGCAACAGTTCTTCCGGTTTGACGATGCCGATACGAGTTGGCGCGACGGGCTGCTTTTTGATGCTTTGCAGCCGGGGGCGGAGTTCGGAGGGGTTTTGACCGCACAAGACGGCGATGCGATGGATGGACCTGGCGATGTTTTCCTGATGCGTGGGGATTTGCGCCAGGGTGGCGTTCCAGAGAGAGTTGGCCCGGGCGACATCAAGCTGCGTGCCACGGCCCCCCTTGAGCGAGGCTTCGGCGATGTGCAGGGCGTCGGACTGATTGCCGGCGTTTTCATTCGCCACGCTGAGCTGGGCCTGGGCACCACGCAGTTCCAGGTAGTTGATGGCAATTTCGGACTGCAGGGAAATCAGCAGGTCATGCAGGTTGGCATCCATGGCATTCGAGTTTGCCTTGGCGGCTTTGACGGAGTTGCGGATGCGCCCGAAAAAATCCAGCTCCCAGTCGGCGTCAAAGCCCGTGCGGTATAGCTCGAAATCACGGGTGCGCAGACCTGTGAATGAGGTGGCTCCATTTCGGACGCTTTCGTAGGTCGAGCCGAAGGTGACGGTGGGGGCGTAATTGAAGCTGGATTCACGCCAGAGGGCGCGGGCTTCAAGGAGCCGTGAACGCGCAGCGTTAAGATCTTTGTTCTGGTTGCCGGCAAGGGAGACCATTTCGTTCAGCGTGCTGTCATTGAGTCTGCGCCACCAGGTGGCATCCACTTCGGCAGCATGCGCGGCACCGGCCCGTGAGGCGAAGTCGTCAGGCATCTTGGGCTGCGGCTTGATGAAGCTTGGCCCCACATTGCAGCCGGAAGTCACGCAGATGAGGAGAAGGAAAGATTTAATGGGCTTCATGTAGCGTAGGGGAGGAGGCGGACTTGCGGCGCTGTTCACGGCGTTCAACGAAGGCGCGGAGGATGACATAAAACACAGGTGTGAAAAGCAGGCCGAAGATGGTGACGCCGATCATGCCAAAGAACACCGCCGTGCCGAGTGCCCGGCGCATTTCTGCACCTGCGCCGGTGGCGAGCACAAGCGGCAGCACCCCGAGGATGAAGGCAAAGCTGGTCATCAGGATGGGGCGCAGGCGCAGGCGGCAGGCTTCGACGGCAGCCTGGATGCGGTCCATCCCCGTGTCCTGCAACTGCTTGGCGAATTCGACGATGAGGATGGCGTTTTTGGCCGCGAGGCCGACGAGCACGACGAGTCCGATCTGCGTGAAGATGTTGTTGTCCTGCCCCCGCAGCCACACGCCGCCGATGGCGGAGAGAAGACACATGGGGACGATCAGGATGATGGCCATGGGCATGCTCCAGCTTTCATACTGCGCGGAGAGCACCAGAAAGACAAAGATGACGCAGAGCGGGAAGATGTAGAAGAGGGTATCTCCGGCGAGGATCTGCTGGTAGGTGAGGTCGGTCCACTCGATGGCAAAGCCAACGGGCAGGTTCTCCTTGGCCAGGCGCTCGATCTTTTCGATCATCTGGCCGGAACTGATGCCCGGCAGCGTGTTGCCGTTGATGTCGGCGGAGTAGTACAGATTGTAACGCTGCACACGGTCCGCGCCCCCGGTCTTGATGACTTTGACGAGCGCGGCGAGTGGCACCATGTCACCGGCTTGATTGCGAATTTTGATGCGGCCAACGTCTGTCGGGTCTTTGCGGTAGGCAGGCTCAGCCTGCGCGGTGACCTGATAGGTGCGGCCGAAAAGATTGAAGTCATTCACATAGACGGAGCCGAGATAAACTTGCAGCGCCTCGTTGAGATCGGCCAGGGAGACGCCCATGGTTTTTGCCTGAGCACGGTTGATTTCGAGTTTGAACTGGGGGCTCTTGGCGCGGAAGCCGGTGATGAGAGAAATCAGGCCCGGCTCCTGCTGAGCGGCGGTGAGCAGCTTCTGGGTGGCGGCTTCGAGGGCGGGCAGACCGGCGTTGTTGAGATCCTGCACCTGGATTTTGAAGCCGCCAGCATTGCCCAGACCGCGCAGCGGCGGTGGTGGCAGCACCAGCACTCGGCCTTCTTGAATCGTGGAGAACTTTTTGCGGATGGCTGCGAAGATGCCATCGCCCTTGACCGAGGGATCGTGACGTTGGTCGAAAGCATCGAAGACCAGGAAGGCGGCGCCGACGTTGGGCTGATTGGCCTGCAGCACGGATGAATAGCCTGAAATGGCGAAGGTGTGCGCGATGCCGGGAATTTCACGCGCCATGGCGTCCATCTTGCGCACCACGGCGTCCGTGCGTTCGAAGGATGCCGCATCTGGCAACTGAACCAGCACGATGGCATAGCCCATGTCCTGGGAAGGAATGAACCCCGCCGGCACATCCTGAAACAGCTTGCCTGCGAGACCGATCAACGTGGCATATCCGATGAGAACCAGCACCGTGAGACGGATGAGCTTGCCAACCAGCCCGGCATACAGATCTGAGCTGAACTGGAACACCCGGTTGAAGCCCCGGAAGAACCACCCGAACAAGAAGTCCAGGACACGGCTGAAGCGATCCGGCGGGGCGCCATGCGGCTGCAGCAGGATGGCGCAGAGGGCAGGGCTGAGTGTGAGCGAATTGAAAGCCGAGATGACCGTGGACACCGCGATGGTGAGTGCAAACTGCCGGTAAAACTGGCCGGTGATGCCGCTGATAAAACCCGTCGGCACAAACACGGCGCAGAGCACCAGCGCCACGGCGATGACGGCACCGCTGACCTCTTTCATCGCAAGCACGGAGGCTTCCCGCGGGGCGAGACCTTTGGCGATGTTGCGCTCGACGTTTTCGACCACGACGATGGCGTCATCAACGACAATGCCGATGGCGAGCACCAGGCCGAACAGGGAGAGATTGTTCAGTGAGAATCCCATCCACTGCATCACGGCCAGCGTGCCGATGAGCGACACGGGAACGGCCAGCAGCGGAATCACCGATGCGCGCCAGCTTTGCAAAAAGATGATGACGACGAGCACGACGAGCAGGACTGCCTCCATCAGCGTGTGCAACACCGACGAAATGGAGGCGCGGACGAATTTGGTGGTGTCGTAGTTGATTTTGTAATCGACGCCCGGCGGGAAACGCTCCTTGAGCTGTGCGAGGCGTTTGTAAACGGCATCGGCGGTTTCAATGGCATTGCTGCCGGGAAGCTGGAACACGCGGAGAGAAACGGCATTGTAGCCATCCATGTAGGTGCGGCTGGAGTAGTCGCGTGAACCGAGTTCGATGCGGGCAACATTGGCCAGGCGCACCACATCTCCCAGACTGCCGGTTTTGAGCACGATGTCGCCAAACTCCTCTGCCTTTTTCAGGCGTCCCGGCGCGGTGAGGGTGTATTGAAATTCCGAGCCTGTGACTGCTGGCGGCTGGCCGAGTGATCCGGCGGCGACCTGCACGTTCTGCTCGCGAATGGCACGCACGATGTCACCCGCAGTCAGGCCCAGACCGGCGATTTTTTCAGGGTCGAGCCAGACCCGCATCGAGTAATCAAGTCCACCGAGAGATGAGGCCTCCGCCACACCGGGTAGGCGGGCGATTTCGTTTTGAATCTGCAGCGTGACGTAGTTGCTGAGATATCCGACTTCGCGCGAGCCGTCGGGACTGTAAAATTGTACGGCAAGCGTGAGGTCAGGCGAGCGTTTGTTGACCATGATCCCCAGACGGCGAACTTCCTCCGGCAGGCGTGAGATGGTGGCGTTCACGCGGTTTTGCACCAGCACCTGCGCCTGGTCGAGATCCGTGCCAAGACGGAAGGTGACGGTGATCTGCACCTTGCCGTCACTCGTGGAGGACGAGGACAGATAGAGCATGTTTTCGACACCGTTGATTTCCTGTTCCAGCGGTGTGGAAACGGTCTCTGCCAGCGTGCGCGCATCCGCGCCGGGATATGTCGCCGAAACCACCACGGTGGGCGGAATGACCTCAGGGTATTGGGCGATGGGCAGCGACAAAAAGGCGAGGCCTCCCAGCATTGTGATGACAATGCTCAACACGGCCGCGAAGATGGGCCGATCGACGAAAAAGCGGGCGAAATTCATGAGTGTTTACTTGGTTGCCACCGCCGCTGGCAGCATTTCTGTCATTGTCGCGTTCACTTTGACGCCGTTGCGCACGCTCATGAGGCCGAGTACAACCACTCGCTCATCTGCCTTCAAGCCGCTACGCACCACGCGCAGACCCTCAAGCAACGGCCCGAGAGTGACGGGGCGATAGACAGCCTTGTCTTCCTTATCAAGCACCCAGACGAAGCTGCTGCCCTGATCGTCGCCCACGGCGGAATCACGAATGAGCAGGCCGTCGTATTCACCGCTGCCGGGAATGCGCACCTTGGCGAAGAAACCGGGTGCCATCAGACGGTCGGTATTGGGAAACACGGCACGGGCACGAATGGTTCCAGTGGCGGGATTGATCTGATTGTCCACGAAATCGACCTGGCCTTTATGGGGCCAGCCTTCCTCATTGATGAGCGCCATCTCGGCGGGAATGAGTTCGAACATTGCGCTCACACGCTCACCGTTCTTGTGCATCGTGCGGTATTTGAGCACCGACCGCTCATCAGCTTCGATCTCACAGTAGATGGGGTCCAGTTCGACAATCGTGGTCAGCAGAGTGGTGTTTTGAGTCCCACCGCTGACGAGGTTGCCCTCCGTCACGCGTGCATCACTGATGCGTCCGCTGATGGGAGCGCGGATTTCGGTGAATTCGAGGTCAAGCTTGGCGGCGCGCAAGGCTGCCTCTGCACCCCGCACTCCGGCCAGTTCTCCGGTGGCGCTCTTTAGACGACGCTCTGATTCCTCAGCAGAGATAGCCTGCCCCTGGCGCAGCGCGGTGGCGTTCTTGGCTTCGACGCCGGCGAGATCAGAGGCGGTTTTCGCTTGAGCCAGCATGGCCTCGGCGCGTTCGACGATGGCTTCGTAAGGGCGTGGGTCGATGGTGAACAGCATATCCCCGGCTTTGACCTCCGTGCCTTCCTTGAAGCTGACCTTCGTGATGTAGCCGGATACGCGAGAGTGAATCTCGACGCGTTTGCGCGAAGTTAGCCGACCGGTGAATTCATCCCAGTCCGTGAGTCGGCGTGCTATGGGTTTGGCAATGGTGACTTCCGGCGTCGCAGCCGGTGGCGCACCACCAGGGCCTGCGGCGTCACGTTTACAGGCGGTCAGTGCGCTCATTATCAGCAGGCCTGCCATGGCATTTCGCCAAGTTGGAATGAGAAAAATTGGAGAAAGCGGGAGGCGTTGCATGGACAGAGTTACGGACATGGAGACGTGTTAAATAGTGCATAATTGACATATCGGTTATACCCTAAATGCATGACCAGTCTCAATGATCTCCATCATGTACGTGAATTTGTCCAGATTGCGGACTCGGGCAGCATCTCGCGTGCCGCCAAGGTTCTAGGCATGGCTCAGCCCACACTGAGCAGGCATCTGGCTGCTTTTGAAGCGCAAATTGGGGTGCCGCTGATCCGTCGTGACACACACTCGATGAGCCTGACGGATGCTGGGATCATTGTCCTGACGGACGCCCGTGAGCTGCTCCTGCTGGCAGACCGCATGGGCAGCCGCCTGCGTTCTGGGCACCACTCGCTACGCGGGCATCTGCGCCTGGTCTCCGTGGTCGATGTGGGCCAGTGGGTCGTCTCCCGCGTGCTCTCAAGATTTCAAAAACTGCATCCTGACGTCACAACCGAGCTGCATCTGATCAACCGGCCCACGAAATTCATCAAAGAGGGCTTTGACTGCGGCATCATGGTTGGGGCAACCACAGATCGCCGGGTGACGATCCGCAAGATCGCCCAGCTTCAGCGGCGGCTTGTGGCGGCACCATCGCTCTTGAGAGCCCACGCATTGCCCGCCCGCCCGGATGACCTGAAATTGCTGCCTTGGCTGGGAATTTTGCAGCCACATTTCTATTCACGCGACCGGTTTGAACTGGAGCGGGCGAAGCAGACGAAGAAGCTCCGGCTCGCGCCTGTCATGCTGCTGGACACCGTCACCGCCTTGCGTGAGGCAGCCATTGAGGGCGCGGGATTCACGATTCTGCCGGAGTGGATGGCGGCGCGCGACATCACGGCCGGGAGGCTGGTGCAACTGCTGCCAGGCTGGAATCTGGCTCCGATCGACCTACAGATTGCCCACGCTGCGCACGAGCACCTTCCGCAGCGGGTGAAAAGTCTCATTGAATATCTGGAGCAGGAGCTTCCCGTCGAAATTCACCGGCTGGATCTGAATGAGCGGTGAGTTTCCACCCTTTTTTTGGAAAAGCCGCACGACCGCCCAAAAAAATTCCATGCGCAACGAGCACGCTCTGTGCTAGGAATCCCGCCCCTCGCCGCCCTGCGGCCCCGTTTACCCCCATCTAAAATACCATGCCCAAGCAGACCATTCGTGACCTCGACCTCGCCGGAAAACGCGTCTTTGTACGTGTCGATTTCAATGTGCCGCTTGATGAAAAAGACGGCCAGATGGTCATCACCGATGCCACCCGCATTCAGGAGACCCTGCCAACCATCAAGTTCCTGATCGAAAAAGGCGCTAAAATCATCCTCGCCAGCCACCTCGGCCGCCCGAAAGGCCAGCGTGACCCGAAGCAGAGCCTCGAACCCGTGGCTCCAGCACTCAGCGCCTTGCTCGGCAAGCCAGTTGCTTTCGCCAATGACTGCGTTGGTGAAGAGGCGAAGGCCAAGGCGCTCGCTCTCGGCAACGGTGACGTGCTCCTGCTCGAAAACACCCGTTTCCATGCCGGTGAAGAAAAGAATGATCCCGAACTGGCTAAAGGCATGGCAGACCTCGCGGAAATCTTTGTGAACGACGCCTTCGGCTCCGCTCACCGTGCGCACAGCTCCACAGCGGGCATCGCTGATTACCTGCCTGCCGTTTCCGGCCTTCTCATGGAGAAGGAGCTGACCTGGCTGCACGACGAACTCGAAAACCCAGAGCGTCCCTTCGTGGTGATCCTCGGCGGTGCGAAGGTGAACGACAAGATCGGCGTCATCAACCGCCTGCTCGAAAAGGCAGACACCATCATCATTGGCGGCGGCATGGCCTACACCTTCCGCAAGCTCGTCCAAGGCATCACCATTGGCAAAAGCCTCTACAAGCCCGAGTGGGAGCCGATCGCACAGGCCGCACTCGACAAGGCCAAGGAGCGCGGCGTGAAGATCCTCATCCCAGTGGATGCGATGATCACCGACTCATTTGACTTTGACACCAAAAAACTCGGCACCACCAAGTTCACGGCCGCAGGAGAAAGCATCCCCGACGGCTGGGAAGGTGTGGATATCGGACCCGAGTCCGTGAAGCTCTTCTCCGACGAAATTTCCAAGGCAAAAACCGTGATCTGGAACGGCCCGATGGGCGTGTTCGAAATCAAGGAAAGCTCCAAGGGCACCTTTGATGTGGCAGAAGCCATGGCGGCCAATTCCAGTGCCAAGACCATCATCGGGGGTGGTGACAGTGTGAAAGCCGTCAAAGTAGCCAAACTGGGTGACAAAATGACCTTCATCTCCACCGGTGGCGGTGCCTCCCTCGAATTGCTTGAAGGCAAAGTCCTGCCCGGCGTCGCTTGCTTGAAAGACAAATAATTCGCCCCTTTAGATTCCAACACTTTTATCAAACAAACCCATGGCTCTCGCCCACTTCCGTAAACCGATCATCGCCGCCAACTGGAAAATGCACATGACACCGCAGGAGACGGATGATTTCCTCCGTGCCTTCGCCCGTCTGGTGCCTGACAAAGTTCCGGTTCAGATCGTCGTCGCTCCTCCTTTCGTCAGTCTGGACAAAGCGCAAACCGTCCTCGTCAATGCACGTGAACCCAGCGTTGAACTGGCCGCCCAGAACATGAGCGCCCAGCCTGCGGGTGCCTTCACCGGAGAAATCAATGCCCGCATGATCAAGGAGTGCGGCTGCAAGCACGTCATCCTCGGGCACAGCGAGCGTCGCAGTCTCTATGGTGAAACCAACGCCATCGTGAATGCCAAGGTGCTCGCGGCCCTCGAAGCCCGTATTCACCCCATTCTCTGCATTGGCGAAACCCTTGCTGAGCGTGACAACGGCCAGATCGAACAAGTGCTGGGCAGCCAGTTGCGTGAGTCGCTGGCCGAAGTGGGTCCCCGTCGCATCACCGACTGCGTCATCGCTTACGAGCCCGTCTGGGCCATCGGCACCGGCCGCACCGCCAGCCCTGAGCAGGCGCAGGAAGCCCACGCTTACACCCGGCAGGTGCTGGGCGAACTGTTTGGTGACGACGTTGCGGTCAAGATTCGCATCCAATACGGTGGCAGTGTGAAGCCCGGCAACATGGCCGAACTGATCAGCCAGAAGGATGTGGACGGCGCCCTTGTCGGCGGAGCCAGCATGGAGCCCCAGAGTTTCTGGGACATCTGCCGCGCCGCCATCGACTATGCGAATGCCAACGCCTAGTCGTTTCCACTAAATTTAAAATTAGTCTTGTTAGTGTTTGTCGCATTTGCCCATAATCGGGAAAATGCGACTAATCATCCTCCTGCTATCTTTGATCGTCGAAGTGCCGTTGCTGGCCCAGACGGTATCTTCTTGGAAGGCCGGCGCGGCGGACGTGGACATCACGCCGAATTATCCGGTGCGTCTCAGCGGCTACGGCAGCCGCACCGCAGAGACTCAAAAGGTGGCACAGCGACTGCATGCCAACGCCCTTGCCTTGCAGTGGCAGGATGGCAAGCCTGCGGTCATTGTCAGTGTCGATAACTGCGGGGTGCCTGCGGCTGTGCGGGCCGAGGTGCTCAAACGTCTTGTCGCGGGTGGCAGGACCCTCGGCGATGAGCGTTTCGCCCTGCACTCAACCCACACGCACAGTGCGCCGATGCTCAAAGGTGTGCTGCAGTTTCTCTTCGGTGAACCCTTGGCGGCAGAGCAGGTGAAGCATATTGAGCGCTACACCGAAGATCTGACCGCTCACATTGTCAGCATCATCGGCCAGGCATTGGACAAGATGGAGCCCGCCCGGCTCGAATGGAGTGTGGGCAAAGTCTATTTCGCTTTCAACCGCCGGTTGAAAACAGATGCGGGATTCCAGAATGTCCAAAATTACAGCGGGCCAACGGACCGTGCCCTGCCAGTCCTGTGCGTCAAATCTGCCGACGGAAAGAAACTGATCGCCACCCATACCAGCTACGCTTGTCACTGCACGACACTCGGCGACAACGAAATTCATGGCGACTGGGCAGGACTGGCACATGAGGAAATGGAGCTGCGCTTTCCCGGTTCGGTATGTCTCATTTCCATCGGCTGTGGAGCAGATCAAAACCCATACCCTCGCAAAGAGAACCGTTTCGCTATGAATCATGGCGTCAGCATCGCCAAAGAAATCGTGCGTCTTATCAACAGCCCGATGCTGCCGTTGAACGGCCCGCTCAACTGCGCCCACAGAGAGGTGATGCTGCCGTTCGACACACTGCCCACTTTGGAAGAATGGCAGGCCAAAGCCGCCGATTCAAACCGGTGGACAGCTTATCATGCGAAGGAACATCTCGCGATGCTCGAACGTGGCGAAAAAATACCGCCTGCGCTGCCTTATGACATTCAGGTCTGGAATTACGGTGCCGACCTGCTCACCATCAATCTGCCTGGCGAGGTGGTGGTGGATTACAGCCTGCGCTTCAAAAGTGAATTCGATCCCGGCCGCACGTGGGTGAACAGCTACACGAACGACGTGCCCTGCTACATCCCCTCTCAGCGTGTCTGGGAGGAGGGCGGTTACGAAGGCGGTGGAGCCATGATCTATTATGGGCGTCCGACCCGGTTTGCCTCCGGCATCGAGAACATCATTGCAGCAACGGTGAAACAACTCGTGCCGAAGGAGTTCAGCACCCGGCGCGTGTTGAATCCGGTGGAGCCCTTGGCCGGGCAAATCAATCTGAAATGAGCCGCAGCACGCGAAGACATTCGCGGCCTTCGCGGCCTGGATAGGCCGCAGTGGGCACATGCCCTTCGACCACCTGAAAACGCTCTGCGAACAAGGTGGTGAGGTCATGCATCGAGATGCCAAAGGGTGGTCCGGTTTCCCCAGGGTCCATTTCTGGATTGATGAAGAACACGCCTACAAGCAGGCCATTCGGTTTTAACAACGAAGCCACCGCATCCCGATACTTGGTGCGCCACTCCGGTGGCAGAGCACACAGGCAGGTGTGCTCCACGATGGCGTCATATTGACCGCGAAACTCAAACAGATCCGCGCACACGAAACGCTCCGCCAGTTGGGGGTAGTGCTCCTTGGCACGTGCCACAGCCGTCGGTGCAATATCGAGCCCGTAGGCGTCGATGCCGAGTGATACGAGATGAGCCACATCGTGGCCCACACCACATCCCGGTACGAGCACCCGGCCTGAGAGTGGAGTGCGAGCCAGCCATTCCACCAGCGGCGGTGCGGGCAGGCCTTTGTCCCACGGGGTAAAGTTATCCTGATAGGCCTGGTTCCAGTCGGTGACGTCCATTAAGGTTGTTTCTCTTTCTGATGTTTGATCACGCCTTGCAGGGTGGTCTGCCCGCTGTCTCCCGTAAAGGTGACATTGCTTTCCATGACATCTTTTGCATCGCCCGCAAAAGCCTCGGTGATGGTGATGCTGCTTTCGCCGCTGCCGGTGATGGCCTTGAGTTCAAACGTGAGATTGACCTCGGAAACATGGCCTTCAAAACGGATCGTCTGCGAGCCTTCCGCACCCGAGAGGATGGCCTCGTAGCTGTCCGCACCCTCGTTGTAAGTGATCGTCCATTGAAACGGCTGCGTGTCGCCATTGATCGTGCGCGTGCCTTTGACCACAAAGGAATTGTCACCTTCGGCTGCGCCACTCCATTCCTCGGTGATGACGAGGACGTTGTTCTCACCCTTCAGTTCGCCGGCCGCCTTCCAGTTGCCGACGTAATGCTTGAAAACCGGATTCAGGCCAAGATCTTTGGCCGAAAGGCTGATGGCGACCAGCAGGCAGAGTGTGGCGAGAAGTGTTTTCATGCGATGATTTCCTGGATGACTTTGCCGTAGCTAGTTGATGGGCACGGGGCGGTTGACCACGTCGCGCACCTCGGTGTCTGGTTGAATGCCTAGCAGATGATACATCGTGGCGGCCAGATTATCCGGCTTCACTGGTTTGTCAGCAGGGTGTTCGCCATTTCAGTCAGACGCGGACTGACTTACGATATGCTATACGTTCGAGAGGGGTGGGTTTATGCGCGGACAGTGGCACAGGGGCAATCGGGCACTTGCGGGGGAGGCGGGCGTGCTGTTGCATGGGGACCATGATCTCTGACTCTGCCGCACGGCGTCCTCTTAAGTCACGCACGACCGCGTGGGCGGGGTTTTTCTCCCGATGGATGTTGAAGGTGGGGCTGACGCCCAATGTGGTTTCAGTGCTGAGCATCGTTTGCGCTGCGGTGGGCGGTGGTGCGGCATTGATGGCTCCGAGCAGCGGGCATGCGTGGGCATGGTGGCTGCTGGCAGCGGCGGGGATACAGATGCGGCTTTTCTGCAACATGATGGACGGGCTGCTGGCGGTGGAGGGCGGGCTGAAGTCAGTGACGGGGGACTTGTTCAATGAAATTCCGGATCGGATTGATGATGCGTTGATTCTGGTGCCGCTGGGCTATGCGGCCGGGACGGATTGGAGCATTGCGCTCGGCTGGGCGGCGATGGGCGGCGCGATGCTGACGGCGTACATTCGGGCACTGGGTGCCAGCCTGCTGGGTGGGCGACATGATTTCTGCGGGCCGATGGCGAAGCCTCACCGCATGTTTGCGGTGACGGTGGGCTGCCTATCGATGATGACTATCGATATTATGAATGTGAAAGCACCGCCGCTTATGCTGTGGTGTCTTGTGATTGTGAACGTTGGCATCGTGATCACTTGCTGGCGGCGAACGGCGCACTTGGTAAAGGCCTTGAATCAACAAAAACCGAAAGGATGAGCGACACATGAACTCTGAACGACTGCAATTCACGACGGATGACGGGCTGGCGCTGCACTACAAGACGTGGAACGTGGCGGGTGCGTCAAAGGCGCTGGTGCTGCTGCATCGCGGGCATGAGCACGCGGACCGGTGGGACACGGTGGTGCCGCATCTGAAGATGCCGGACACGGCGATCTACGCTTGGGAGGCAAGGGGACATGGGCAGTCGCCCGGCAGACGCGGACATGCGTCGGGATTCATGGAGTATGTGCGGGATCTGGACACGTTTTTTCACCACCTGCAGAAGGTGCATGGGCTGGTGCCGGAGCGTACGGTGGTGGTAGCGCACAGCGTGGGCGGTGTGGTAGGGGCTGCATGGGTGCATGATTTCGCGCCACGAATCGCGGGGCTGGTTTTGGCGACTCCGGCGCTGGAGGTGAACCTGATTGTGCCGGGCGCATTGACGGGCATCCGGATGCTGCAGAAGGTGAAGCCGGATGCGACGATCAAGAGCTACGTGCAGGGCTCATGGCTGACGCGGGATGCAGGCGCGGCGGCGGTGTATGATGCGGACACACTCATCTCGAAGGACATCTCGGCAAAGATCTTGGTGGACCTTTTCGACACCGCGAAGCGGGTGATCAGTGATGCTGAGGTGATGGACCGGCCGCTGCTGATGTTCTCCGCAGGGGCTGACAAGGTGGTGAAGCGTGAGGCGGCAGACCAGTTGTACGAGAATTATGGCAGCGACCAGAAGACTCACCTGACGCTGAAAGGCGCGCGACATGCGATCTTCCACGATGTGTGCCGGGATGAGGTGTGCGGGGCCATCAAGCGCTTTGCGGAGCGCTGCATTGCGAACTTCACGCCACCTCGGCTGGAGGCGGACTTGTCCAATCCGGTGACGAACGCGGAATTTGCGATGCTGAAGAAGCCGCTGCCCTCGCCATCCATGCGTGGGCTTTCGTTTTTGCTGCAGCGGCTCAGCATGGGGACGCTGGGCAAACTGAGCGAGGGAATCCGCATAGGCCATGCGACGGGGTTCGATTCAGGGGAGTCGCTGGACTATGTGTACAAGAACAAGGCGAACGGTGGACTGGGCGTCGGCAAGATTATTGACCGTGGCTATCTGGATGCGATCGGCTGGCGTGGAATCCGCCAGCGGCGGGCGTGTATGAACCAAGCATTGAAGTATGCGCTGAAGCAGGTGCGTGAGGCAGGAATGCCGTTGCAACTGATGGACATTGCAGGCGGCGCAGGGCGCTATCTGCTGGATGTACTGGAGGACGAGGAATGTGGCTTTGATTTGAAGGTGCTGTGCCGGGACTGGAGTGAGTCGGCGCTGGACACAGGCCGTGCGACGGCGCGGGAGAAGGGGCTGCAGGAGCGGATCACGCATGTGAAAGGCGATGCGTTTGATGAGAACTCGCTGGCGAGTGTGGAGCCGAAGCCATCGGTGGCGGTGGTGTCGGGGCTGTATGAGCTGTTTCCGGAGAACGAGATGCTGCAGAGGTCGCTGCGCGGACTGCACCGTGCAGTGAATGACGGTGGGTGGCTGATCTACACGGGGCAGCCGTGGCATCCGCAGGTGGAGATGATTGCGCGGACGCTGACGAATCGTGATGGGCAGTTCTGGGTCATGCGACGGCGGCCGCAGGGGGAGATGGACGCGCTGGTGGAGGCGGCTGGATTTAAGAAGGAGAAGGAGTGGGTGGATGACTTTGGCATCTTCACAGTGAGCGTGGCGAGGAAGCTGAAGGGTGGGGCCGCATGAGCATGGTCATGAACCGAACTCCACGTGAAGCGGGGCTGCTGTGGCCGGCGCTGTGGCGACTGGCGCTGGCCGGGGCGACTTTCGTGATCGTTTACAGCGGGTGCAACCTCCTCACCCACACGCGGGGGAACGTGCCGACGCTGATGTTTGAGTGGGAGAAGAGCATCCCGTTTGTGAGAGAACTGGTGGTTCCATACTGGTCGTTGGATTTGTTTTTCTGCGGGGCGTTTTTTTTGTGCGGCAGCAAGACGGAGCTGAATCTGCTGACGAAGCGGCTCATAACTGTGACAATTCTGAGCGGCCTGTTTTTCCTGCTGTTTCCATTGAAGCTGGGGCTGCCGAGGCCGGAGCCGAGCGGGTGGACGGCTCCGCTTTTTCACGCGCTGTATTTCAATGATCTGCCGTACAATCTAGCTCCGTCGTTGCATATCAGTTTGCGGTCTCTGGTGTGGGTGTTTTATGGGGCGCATCTGACTGGGCATGTGCGCACGGCGGTGAAGGTGTGGTTTATCCTGATCGGTCTTTCCACGTTGATGGTGTGGCAGCATCACCTCATTGATGTGGCGGGTGGATTCATCATGGGGTGGGCGGTGGCGGCGCTGGTGCCGGACCCAAGGCAGATGGGGACGCGGAATCCCTCGAAGAAGCATGCGGTGCGTTATGGCATCGGCGCGGTGGTGTGCGGGACGCTGGGATTTGCGTGGATCGGCTTTGTGTGGCCAGCGGTGGCGTGCGGGATCATGGCGCTGGCGTATGGGACGGGGCTGTCGCGGCTTTTGGGCAAGGAGAATGGGACGCTATCACCCTCGGCTGAGTGGTGCCTGCTGCCGATCCTGCTGGTGAGGGGCTGGGTGCAGAAGAAATGGTTGAAGCGGAAGCCCGGCTGGTGCGAGGTGACGCCGGGGGTGTGCTTTGGAAGGCGGGTGACCGGCAAGGAGGCTGTGGCGCTGGTCGCGGCCGCAGAAGCCGGAGGGACACCGCTGGCGGTGCTGGATCTGACGGCGGAGACGAATGCGCCGAGGGCGTTTCGGGAGCGGGCGTTTTATGTGAATCTACCGCTGCTGGATTTGGTGCCGCTGAAGACGGAGCAAATCGCGGCGGCGGTGGAGTGCATTCGCAGACAGCGGGCCGAGGGAAGACGGGTATTCGTGCACTGCCAGCTGGGGTTGCAAAGGTCGGCGCTGATCATGGCCCACTGGTTGGTGGATAGTGATGAAGCGGTGGACGTCGAGATGGCGATAAAGCGTGTTAGGGAGCTGGAGCCGGACGTTGTGATCTGATGTCCGAAGAGTGACCTCGTCCTTTGTCATTCTGACTTCGTTTTTTTGCTCTTGCTTGCTCTCGCTTGCTCTCGCCGCTGCTCTGCTTACGTAACACCCTGTCATGCCTGATTTAACCACCCCCACCGGATTCAAAGAATGGTCCTTCGTCTGCGACGCACTGGCGCAGGGTCGGCTCAGCATTATTTTGCGCAAAGGCGGCATCCATGAAGGCCGCGGCGGGTTTGAGTGGAAGCACCGCGAATTCTTTCTGTTTCCGACTTGGTTTCACACTCAGGCCGAAAAGCTGAGCTGGGTGCCCGAGAACACGCAGCGCGACTTCCCGCCGGAAGAGCAGCGTACCACCGTGGATATTGACGGCTGTGCCACGCTGGAGCAGGTCTGGAAGGTCACGGACTGGGACAAAGTGGCCGCGCTGGCCCCGCTGCACATCTGGAATGAGGACATCGTGAAGGAGCGCTTCATCTATGACGACGAAAGCTGCCTGCACGTCGCTCTGGTCCGTGCCTACAAGCTGCCGCAGAACTGGCACTTCCCGTATGCGAAGAGCTACGGAGGCTGCCGCTCCTGGATCACACTGCCTGAAGAGGGCCTGCCCATGGCCGCGGCAGCGACCCCGGCGCTGAGTGACGAAGCCTTTGCCGAGGTGTCAGCGAAGTTGAAAGCGATCTTGGGCTAGCCGAGTGTCTCCCCCTTGAACCCAACCGACGCCATTCGCCCAGCCCACGTCGAGGTCAGCCTCGGTGACATCGCGCAGAATTATGACGCGATCTGTGCGCATGTGGGGGCGGCGCAGGTGATGCCGGTGGTGAAGGCGAATGCGTATGGGCATGGCCTCGTGGAGGTGGCACGGCACCTGATCCATCATGGCGCACCCTGTTTGGGAGTGGCTTTGCTGGAGGAGGCGGTCGAGTTGCGGCAGGCGGGCATCACGGTGCCGATTCTCGTCTTCGGCGGTGTGGTCACGCGGCAGATTCCGCAGTTCATCGCGCATGGTTTGATGATGGCGGCATCCTCCATCGACAAACTGCAGCAGATTGATGAAGCGGCCGCGGCGGTGAAAACGAAGGCGCGGGTGCATCTGAAAATCGACACCGGCATGGAGCGCATCGGCGTACATTGGTACAGTGCGGAGAAGCTGCTGGAGGCCAGCTTGAATTTCACGAATGTGGAGGTGGCTGGCATCTATTCGCACTTTGCAAATTCAGACGACCCAGACCTTGCCTCGGCCAGAGAGCAACTCGCGAGATTTCTTGAAGTGCTGGAATTTTATCCGAAGCGCGGACTGCAGCCGCCGCAGCGGCACATCGCGAATTCAGGCGGCATTCTGCAGCTTCCTGAGAGCCACCTCGATCTCGTCCGTCCGGGCATCATGCTCTATGGCGTGTATCCGTCGAAGGAGGTGAGAAAGACGGTGGTGCTTAAGCCGGCGCTGAACTGGAAATCGCAGGTGGTATTTTTCAAAGTCGTGCAGCCGGGCAAACCTGTCAGCTATGGCAGCACCTGGCAGAGCGATCATCCCGTGCGCGTCGTCACTGTGCCCGTGGGCTATGGTGATGGCTATTTTCGGGCGCTGTCGAATCGCGGTGCCGTGCTCATCCGCGGCCAGCGCCACCCGATTGTCGGACGCGTGTGCATGGATCAGTTCATGGTGAATCTGGAATGGGGAACGGCCTACAATGGCGATGTCGTGACGATCATCGGCAGCGACGAAAATGAGACGATTTCCGTGCAGGATGTGGCGGATGCCGCTGGCACCATTGCGTATGAAGTGCTGACCAACATCAATGCCCGCGTGCCCCGGGTGTACGTTTAATGCCTTGCAATCAGTCTGCTATGGCCGCAACGAAGGGGTGGGATGCGACAGCGTATTCCGCCCGCATACATGAACCTCATCATCTTCGACCTCGAAACCACCGGCCTTTTACCTTCACAGCATGAGATCATCCAGATCGCAGCGATGAAAGTGAAGAACGGCAAGTGGAACGAAGGCGAGTATTTCGACAGCTATGTGCGGCCGGAAAATCATATCCCGTCGTTCATCACCAAGCTGACCGGAATCACGCAGGCGCAGGTGGCCAATGCTCCCCATCCCTCGGATGTGCTGATGGAATTTTCCCGTTTCGTGGGTGAGGGTGCGACCTTGATTGCCCACAACGGCATTCGTTTTGACATGCGCTTTATCGCAGAGCATTGCAAACGGCATGGCATGCCAGTGCGTGAAACGAGCGCGATCGATTCCCGCGATTTCTCCCGCAAAATCTGGGGAGGCAAAGGCGGCCATGGGCTGGACGCAGTGCTGGGTCGCGTCGGTGTGTGCAGCAAGAACATGAAGCGCCATGATGCTCGCGTGGACGTGCAACTTCTCGCCCAGGCTGTGCAGTACATGTGGGAACGTCTTACGCCGAGCGTGACCAACTGCCCGGTGGCCCTTTCCGCAGGAGTGATTCCTGCACTGGATTGAGATTAAACCGGCGCGAATAGCTAAATAAGAAAGAGCCGGATGTAACTCCGGCTCTTTTTACTTTTTCACTTCTTTCGGCCAATCCCTCAGGACTCAGACCGCACGCTCCAACTTTTCATCGATGCGTGCCACCAGTGTATCAAGCAGCTCGCCATTGCCAAAGCGTTCGATCACGCCCGCCAGGAAGCCTTCGATGATGAGCTTGCGGCTTTCGCTGTCGCTGATGCCACGGGCCTTGAGGTAGAAGAGTTCTTCGTCGCTGATGGGGCCGCTGGTGGCACCGTGGCTGCACTTGACCTGGTCGGCGCTGATTTCGAGGCCGGGCAGGCTTGTGGCTTCGGCTTCGTTGCTGTTGAGCAGGTTGCGGCAGGTTTGGTAGGCGTCGGTGTAGTGCGCTCCTTCATCCACGGTGATGAGGCCGCTGAAGATGCTGCGCGATTTGCCGTAGAGAGCGTTTTTGTAGAGCAAATCGCTGCTGGCATGTGGGGCCTTGTGATTCTGCAACGTGCGTTGATCCACGATCTGCTCGCCGATGGGCAGGGACACGCTGAGCATGTCGCTGCGGGAACCTTCGCCGATGAGATCGCTCACGCTTTCGCTGCGGCTGAAGAGGGCACCGAGTTGGACCTGGAAGCTCTTGATGGCGGCATCCCGTCCGGCCACAATGCTGGAAAGATGCAGCGCTTGTGCGTCATCCGCCAGTTCCTGGCAGGCTGCATAGGTGATCTTGCTGCCACGACCGCCGACGAGATCCGCAATGGCGATGCTGAGCCCACCTTCGCCTTCGAGGCTGCGGTAGTGATCGACGACGCTGACCTCGGCGTTGTCGCCGGTAACGATGAGTGTGTGCGGAAAGATGGCGGCATGATCGCCGACAACCCAATGGAAGATTTCAATGGGCTTCTCAATCGCCACGTTCTTCGGCACGATGATGACCGCGCCTGCACTCACATGGGCGAGGTGCAGAGCGGCGAACTTCGCGGAGCCCAGCGTCATTTCACGCTGCATGAAGTGTTCCTTGAGCACGTCGCCATGATCGCGCAGCGCATCCGCAAAGGTCACGCAAACCACACCGGCTGGCAGATTCGTGGTGTCGGACTCGACGAGCACATCATTCACGAACACAAAGCGGGCGGTGCTTTCCTTGAGGCCCTGCGTGGCCGCGAGCGCGGCAGCAGTGTTTGCAGCCGTAGGCGCGGTGGCAGGCGTGTGACCAGCGAGTTCGATCTTCTTCGAATTGGAGTAGCGCCAGTTTTCATCCTTCAGGCCGGGCATCGGCAGTGCTTGGAATTCAGTCCAAGCGGCTTCGGAACGGGCGAGGAACCAGCCGGGCGTGGAAGTTTCATCGCGCACAGGCACGGTGATTTCGAGGCCGGATGGGGCGGGAGATTCGGTGTCTTGAGGCACTGGAACGGGAGTGTTTTTGGGGGCAGAAGCGAGAGTGGCGGACATGGCGAGC
>NZ_JAQSEA010000165.1 GCF_029946185.1 Prosthecobacter sp. | reverse complement strand
ACCCAGCACAGCGTGCGAGACCCCGGCATAAATCTTTTTCGCCCCGTGCTTCAGCAGCAGATCGGCCGCAGCGGTGAGCGTCCCGGCGGTTTCGGTCAGGTCATCGACCAGCAGGACGTTTTTTCCCGCCACGTCTCCGATGACGCTGTGCGCCTCCACTTCTTCGGCACTGACACGATTTTTGGCCACGATCGCCATCGGGGCGCCGAGCGCCTTCGCAAAAGCATGCGTCATCTTGATGCCCCCCACGTCAGGAGAGACCACCACAAGATCGCCGATCTCGCGCTCGCGGATCGTCTTCATCAACACGGGGGCCGCATAAAGATGATCCACAGGAATGTCAAAAAAGCCCTGAATCTGCCCGGCGTGCAGGTCCACCGTGAGCACTCGGTTCACCCCGGCCGCTACCAGCAGATTCGCCACCAGCTTTGCCGTGATCGGCACCCGCGGGCGGTCTTTACGGTCCTGCCGGGCATAGCCAAAAAATGGCAGCACCGCAGTGATTCGGTTCGCGCTCGCGCGGCGCACGGCATCCACCATGATCAGCAGTTCCATCAGGTTCTGGTTCGTCGGCGGGCAGGTCGGCTGCACAATAAAGACATCCCCACCGCGGATGTTCTCATGGATTTGCACGAAAGTCTCACCGTCCGGAAAAGTGGTCAGCTCTGCAGCACAGAGATCAATGTTCATGTTTTCGGCAATCGACTTCGCCAGCGTTGGGTGGGCGGAGCCGCTTAAGATCTTCAGACTTTCATTCATGGGTCGCGGAGTTAGGCGAGGCCGTCACACAAATCAACCCATCGCGTCATTCCACGTCTCAAAGCTTGTGCTTCGTGACAACTTCTCGTACCTCTAGCGGTTATTCCACTACCAAACCGGCACGCACTTCCCTAGCCCCGCCATGAGTGATTCCTTCAATCCCATCCCTCCGCCAAAGACCACCGGCGGCGGCTGGCGCTGGGAACCGCCCACGCCGGAGGAATTGCAGGCCATACTGCCACAGTATGAAGTACACATGCTCGTCGGTCGTGGCGGCATGGGCGCGGTGTACAAAGGCCTCCAGCTCAGTCTGGACCGTGCCGTGGCGATCAAACTGCTCCCCCCGGCCATCGAACGGCAGGATCTTGCCTTCGCCGAGCGCTTCAAAAACGAGGCCCGCCTGATGGGCCGCATGAATCACCCCGCCATCGTCAGCGTGTATGATTTCGGCCGCACCGCCGACGGCCAGCTCTATTTCGTCATGGAATACGTCGATGGCACCGACGTCCAGCGTATGATCGCCCGTGAAGGCAAGCTGCCCCCCGAGCACGCCCTCGCCATCACCGCACATTTGTGTGATGCCCTCGGCTACGCCCACAAGCAGGGCATCGTCCATCGTGACATCAAGCCCTCCAATGTCCTGATCGACATCGAAGGCCGCGTCAAAGTCGCCGACTTCGGCCTCGCCAAGCTTTCCGACAAAACTCAGAACTCAGGCCTCACTCAAACCGGCATGGCCATGGGCACACCCGACTACGTGGCACCGGAGACACTCATGTACGGCTCGGATGTGGACGGCCGCGCGGACATCTATGCCGTCGGCGTCATGCTGTATCAGATGCTCACCGGCGACATCCCACGCGGCATGTTTAAAATGCCGTCACAAAAATTTCAAAGCATTGACCCCCGCTTTGACGCCATCGTCCGCCGCGCCTTGGAGCATGATCGCGAGGAGCGTTATCAAAGCAGCCACGAATTGCGTCAGGCGCTCGACGTGATCCTGACCACTCCCCGCGCCATCTCAGGCCAGGAATCCAGCGCCGTCCTGCCCAAGCAGCCGCCACATATCCCCGGCCGCACCGTCGTCCCCTCCTCACGCAATCCCGGCTCCGCCCAGCAGCGCACCATGCCCCCGCATGAGCCGTATGAGCCACCACCCAAAGCCGAATCCTCTTCGACGCTGCCCTACGTCATCGCCGCAATGCTCATGCTCGGTGTCGGCGGCTGGTTCATCCTCAATCGCCAGCACCCCGCCACTCACCCCAATCCGCTTGAGTCTGCCGAAAAGACGACGACCACCCCTTCCCCGGCACCCACGCCAAAGATCGCCACGGCCCCTTCCCCGCAACCCACGCCAAAACCGCTGCCACCCACGGTCACACCTCCGCCTGTGAGGCCTCCTCCCTCAAGCATCTCACCACCCGTCATGGCACCGGCCACCCCACGCACCACCATCACCCCAGTTTCACCGCCCACTCCCTCCACCACCAACGAGCCGATCATTTACCGTCTCGCTCAGTTGGAATCCCAGTTTCAGACCGCCTTTGAGCGGGACGTGAACACCGCCTACACCGAACAGCTCAACACCTTGGGCACGGGTTACTCCACCGCGCTTGACCGCGCCACACAGGACGTCAGCAAGGCCGGGCGGCTGGATGAAGCACTCGCCCTGCGTGAAGAAAGACAGCGCTTCACCACTCATAAGTTCATGCCGTCCATCGACCCCTCCAGCCTGCACCGGTCCGTGGTCAATCTGCGCAACGCCTACCGCACAGCGGAAAAAAAATACGCACAGCAAAAGGACGCCTCATCCCTGCCACTCTACGACCGCTACATCGAAGTCCTCCTTGCTCTGGAAAAGGAAGTCATCGCTAAAGGCCGCATGACCGACGCCGCCGCCGTCCGCATCAAGCGCGACGATGTCATCGCCCGCCGCAAGCAGCGTGCGGCAAAGGTATCATCCAAGACCTCCATCTCACCGCACTCCTCTCCCACATCGGCCAGGTTGGCCGCCGTCGGCCGCAGCGCTAAATGCACGCCCAACAGGAGGCTTGCAGCGTAATCTCGTTTCCATCATGCCCTGGTTCCACCTCATCATCGCCGGACTGCTCGAAATTGCCTGGGCTGTTGGTTTAAAACAAACCGCCGGCTGGACGCGCCTCTGGCCCAGCGTCATCACCGTCGCGCTCATGATCGCCAGCTTTTTCTTTCTCTCGCTCTCTCTGCGCACACTCCCCATCGGCACAGCCTACGCCATCTGGACCGGCATCGGCGCAGTCGGCACCGCTTTGATCGGCCTTTACATCTTTGATGAACCCCGCACCGTCGCCCGGCTCGTATGCATCCTGCTTATTGTCGCTGGCGTCGTCGGCCTGAAACTGGCCTCATCCTCCCAGACCTGATCCCGCTAAAACATCCCTCACATTTGACAATCCCCCACCCCACCTCTTCATTCCCGTTATGACCCACAGCCAATACCCCGATTTCCCCACCTCCATCGCCCCGCAGGCCAGTTACATGGTCCCCACCGTCATCGAATCCGAAGGCCGTGGCGAGCGCGCCTATGACATCTACTCCCGCCTGCTGAAGGACCGCATCATCTTCCTCGGCGGCGAGGTCAATGACACCATGGCCTCCCTCATCATCGCCCAGCTTCTTTTCCTGCAAATGCAGGACCCTAAAAAGGAAATCAACATCTACGTCAACAGCCCCGGCGGCAGCGTCACCGCCGGCCTCGCCATCTATGACACCATGCAGTTCCTAACCTGCGACGTCTGCACCTACAGCATCGGCCTCGTCGCCTCCATGGGCGCCGTCCTCCTCGCCGCAGGCACCAAAGGCAAACGCTACGCCCTGCCAAACTCCGACATCATGATCCATCAGGTCTCCGGGGGCGCACGCGGCACCGCCAGCGACGTCGAGCGCACCGTCGAATACATGTTCGGCCTCAAAAAGCGCCTCAACCGCATTCTCGCCCACCACACCGGCAAGTCTGTCGAACAAATCGAGCGCGACGCCGACCGCGACAATTACATGTCCGCCGCCCAGGCCGCCGAATACGGCCTCGTGGACAAAGTCCTCGAAGGCAAAAAAGACATCTCTGGCGAAGCCAAGTAACACAGACTCACTCAAGAGGGCGGGATTCAACTCCCGCCCTTTTTTGTGCCCAAAAACCGCCAAATATCGAACAGCAAGACCGGCCCCAAAGCGAATCCCCTCTTCCCGCGGATGATATGGCATGCCCCAAGATCTCCTTGGAGGAACCTCAGCGCAGCGAAGGGCGAACGAAGTAAGTCAAAGGCAAGGGTGAGCGGACACGAGTGATTCGTGGGATGGGTGTGGCGACAGCCCGCCCGTCCGCGAGCGTGCCCGCAAACACACCGGCCACAAAAGCCCCACCCACTCGGGCGGTCATCACAGCAGCCCCGCCATCAGGTAAGTCAAGGTTGTCAAGACCTCGAACCCCACGACTCTTGACCTCTTGACCTCTTGACCTCTTGACCCCTTGCCCCCTCAAAGCCCGCATGCAAGCCATCAAAGTCGCCCGCAACATCCTCGCTCCACTCTTTGGCTGATACGTATTCATTGAAATCCCTATGCGCATAAATGTCACCATCGCACTGCTGCTTGCCCTCTCTGGATGCGGCAAACAGTCTGCAAAGGTCGTTGTGCCGCCATTGCCAAAAGTAGAGATCGCCGACGTTCCATCCCCGGCATCTCCGACAGTCGTCGTTGAAAAAGGATCCAATCTGCGCGCCATAGCCACCGCAGCCTACCATCACGAAAGCTTCAGCAGCATCATCGGTCTGTTAAACGAGATTCCAAAACCTGAACTCCTCGAAGCAGGCGCAACACTGAAGACGCCCTCTATTCCAGTCGCCTTTCGCGACGCCGGCCTAGATCCCCAATACCAGCCAGCTATCAATGCATTGGCATTGGCTTGGACGGATGTCGTGGCCATCCTCCCGAGTTATATTCGCGCTCGCGATGCCAGCGCAGCAAAAAATGGGGATAAGTTTACGGTTCCCGACGAGATCAAAACAATGCTCTTAAAATGCGCCGGGACAGTGGATGCATCCTTAGATGCATTGCGTCACCCGCACGGGAGACATGTGGCACCTCGTCCGGCTATTCGGCAGTTTGCAGGAGCATCCAGGAGCCTTCGAAGATTCTCGACCGGATTCGTCGAAAGCCGCGATTATGACACCTATCTCGCCGAACAAGGGTTTGGCATAGGATTCTCGGACCTGCTTTCATGGCTCCAGGCCAATTATAAATAGTCCTTGGTTCACTGATTTATCCATCCATTCCAAGCAGTGGAATGAACACCCATGCGTCTCTTCACTCAGGCTGCACCCGTTGCTTGCTAAGCTTGTCCTGAGCAAACCGCAGTTATAGCGTTTCCCAAAACTGATTTCCGGAAAGCGGCACCGGGCGACGCTCGACGGCGCTTGGAGGACGAAGCCCCTACCTCGCACCAGGCACGCGCATGCCCAGTGCTGGTAGGGTTAGCTGTCCTCAGCCAGCCGCCGTCGACCTGTCCTTCGTAGCTCGACACAGGAGAGCGAAGAAGAAAGCCCATGATCTGCGCGCAAGAAACAGCCTGTTAAGCGGAAATGAGTTTTGCGAACCGCTATATCAACACCAGAACCGGGAAGCACACCCATCCCCCCGCCGCACATCACGCCCCGCCAAAAGCCTCTTCAGCTCCACTACTGCGGCCAATAACCCACCCCGAGCATGATTCCCACCCCATGCCTGCCTTGAAGGCCAACGGCCTTCCGTAATACAGCCCAGGGGTGCCGAGCCTCAGCGAGTGCTCCCCTGGGTTATCAACACCAGAACCGGGAAGCAAACCCATCGCCCCGCCGCACATCACGCCCACCAGCAGCGTTCACAACACGCCCCGCCGCATGCCTCTTCAGCTCCATGACAGAGCCACGATGCCACCGTTTTATGAGATCAACTCCTCAAGGCGTAATCTCGCGCACATTGAGCATCTTGGATGGATGCTCGCGCGTGAACGAGAATTCGTTTTTCTTATCACCATCTCGTAGCCGTAGCAGGTTGATCTGATCTTTAAACATCTCGCTAAAAACCGCGTTCTGCAGCCTTCCGCCCTGCAACCCCTCCGGCATCACCACCTCAAAAAACAGCACCACCGCCGGATCACCACTCTTCGCGCTCACATCAGCCATCTCCCGCCCCACCCACTCCATCTTCGACACCTTCCCCGCCGCATCCGTCACCACAAAAGTCTTCACGAGATACGCCAAAACCTGCGCATCAAATTCCGCCGCAGGCGTCTTCTCAATGCGCATCTCCCGCTCGCTCTGCCGGATCAGCGCAAGCTCCAAATCACTCACAAAAACCGTGAGACTCACCTCCAGCTTCTTCGTCTTCAAATTGTACTCCGCCTCCGCCGTGGAAGTATGAACCGAGTGCGCGGAAACACACGTCACCGCCACAAAAAAGAGAATGACTGACAAAACGCGCATGCAGCCCAGACTTTAGTCCCCGCCTCCTCATACGCAAGCCGGGCCACCCCAAGTAGCCTCCAACAGTCATGCCCGATGCCTGAATCATGAAATAATCTGCGGGTTTCCTGAATCTGCGGTAAAAACAGTTCGGCTCAATCACGCCACTTCATAATATTCTGCCAACGTGAAATCCGCCGCCCCCATCTCCAAACGCCGCCGCCTATGGCGCTGGACCTGGCGTCTCGGACTCACCGGCCTCATCCTGCTCACCCTCTTGGTCGGTTTGGCCTGGCACCAACGCGTCCCCCTCGCGAATGCCCTGTTGCACCGGTTTCTCGGCGACATGCAGGTCGAGGTCGTCTCCCTCGACTGGCACGACGGAGCCCTGCACGTGCGGGAGGTCAGCACCCTCGACCTTCCCAGTTCAAAACACATTTCCAGCGTCGCCAACTTGGAGTGGCGGCCCAATTGGAGCCAGCTATCCCAAGGAAATCTCGGCGGCCTCAAAGTGGAGGATGCAGTGGTTGATGTACCGCTCGCCTGGCTGCTTCCCTCTCCACCGCAACCCGCCGCCCTCACAGCAACGGCCACCTCCTCCTTTCGCTGGCGCCTCGACTTGATTGACCTGGCACCCACGAAGTTCGTCGTGCGCGATGAAAACTGGCTGCCCCTTTCCAGTGTCATCGTCACGCAGAAGGTACAGGATTTGGAGGTTGGCGGCAGCAAATCACCTTCGTTTAAAACCGTGATCACAGACCTGCAGCAGGCCGAGTGGCACGGCCTGGCCGTGTTCAGCAGCATGCATTTGGAAACCGAAATGCGCGGGAGCGAAATCAACATCAAAAAAGCCTCGCTCAAGAACGGCAATTTTGATCTCGCTTGGTTGCAGCAGCTCAGCCCCGCGCTCCGCGCAAAACTGCCACCTTTGCGCGGCGGCCTGCAGTTTGAGTGGGACGGGCGCGACATCAGATTCTCCAACGCCGGCTTGCTCGCAGGCGGCACCCATGAAGTACATTTGAAAAACCTCCACCTGCAGCCCCTCACCGGCGCAGGTCAGATCACCGCCACCTCCCTTGACCTGAAAGCATCCCAGGACCTAAACGGCCTCTGGCATGTCGAACGCGCGCTGCTGCAAAAGCCAGTCGTCGAGTGGACACCTGAACTCGAATCCGCCCTGCTGCCAAAACGCGAATCCAAGCAGGCCTCTGCATGGCAGGCAAAAATCGATGCACTGCAGGTACAAAACGGCACGCTGAAACTAACACCCACAGAACTGTCCCCTGTGGCAGGTGAACTGGCTTGGAGCACGAACCTGGAAGCACTGGGCATTTCCCCAGCAGGACTGCGCTCAGCCGTGAAGCAAAAACTGACGCTCACCGATGTTTCCCTCCGTTGGAATCCCAAAGACACCAGCGCCCAGCCACCCCCATTTGTTCAGGCAAAGTCAGCCACACTGGAGGTGGTGCCAGACAGCTTTCGTGAGCTGTGGCAGGTCGAATCGCTGGTGCTGAACACGCCTCATTTGACATTTAACCCCGAAAACGGCCCCTGGTTTGACAAGATCGAAACACCACCGGTGGAGACATCGCTCAAACCTGCCCTGCCCTGGTGGAAGCAACTGCAGTTCGGCTCGCTGACAGTGACCGATGCCGAACTCGACATCGCCATGCAACTGGCGGAGCGCCTGGAATCCTCCACTCACTTTGCGATCACGACAGAGCAGTCAAAGCAGCATCTGCGCATACACTTGGCGCAGATGTACATTCCTAAACGCTCGACCTTGCCCGTGCTGACTTTCGCGAATGTGGAGGCTCTGGCATCGCTGCCGGAAATGTGGCGCACACAGCGTCTGGAATCATTGAAAATCCAAGAAGGCCACGTGGCGCTGGGAGATCCACTCATGACTTTGTTCAGCGGTGATGCGGCAGTGGTTGAGCAAAAAGCAGACGCCACGGCTGCGCGCTGGACCGCAGGGAAAATCGAAGTGGTTAAGCTGGGCATAACGCTGGTCAGCATCGCACCAGGTCTGCCACCGGTGAGTTTTGATGTGAACCTCGCCGCCAATGAGACACCTCTCGATCTGGACGGCTTGGCAAAGAATGTGGAGCCCCAGACCATCCAGCTCACACGCCTGCGCATCCCCTCCCCTCACGAAGCACTGCGCACCGTGGCGGAAATGGATGTCATCCAGGTGAACTACACGCTCGACGGCCTGCTGCACCGCCGCATTGACCGCGTCGAAATCGTCTCCCCCATTCTCTATGTCGGCGAAGACCTGTTCTGGTATGTGGAAAACTATCGCAAATCCATGCACGGCGAAGCCCCCATACCCGATGCAACCTTTGGCCCCCCCGAGCCACCCAAACCCACCGCCCCAGGCTGGCAGGTGGACACCCTGGCAGTCACCGACGGCAAGCTGATCATCGCGCCCAAGGGCGTGCCGCTCGCAGGCATCAGCCGTCCGTTTCCCTTCAGCTTCACCTCCAAATTGGAAAGCGGCCAGCTCGACGCCCAATTCAACATTCCGACGGACGATTACACATTGAAGGATCTGAAGCTCGAGTTCCGTGGCATGAAAGGCCTGGTGCATTTCAATCTGCCATTGAAAGACCGGAGCAACAATCTGACCGAGACCTTCTCCGTCCAGCAACTGCGCTGGAAGCAGCTCCACTTCGAAAATGCCCACCTCAGCGTGACATATGACGCACATGGCATCTACGGCCTGTTCGGCAGTTCGGCCTACGGCGGTTATGTGAACGGCGCGTTCGACATCTATCTGGACGAAACCTTCACCTGGGACGGCTGGGTGGCCGGCACGGATGTGGACCTGCAGCCCATAACGACGACCTTGTTTCCAGAGTACTTTCTGATCGACGGCAAGGTCCAGGGCAAGATCATCGCGACTGGAAACAAGAACGAGCTGTATCAGGGAGACGCAGAATTCAAAAACCGCTCCCATGGCAAGTTCAGCATCGCCGCCCTCAATAACGTGATCAAATCTCTGCCAAAAGCCCTCACCGGCACCATCGGCGATCAAATAACCCGCATCGGACTGGAAACGCTGCGCGACTTCGAGTATGAGAACATTGATGGCAAAGCACGCTTCTACGGACGTGAGGGTCGCGGACATCTGCGCTTCTCCGGCCCGAAGGGCTCGCGCAAGTTCGAAGTGAATGTCTATGATCACCGCTGGAAAGTGGAACCACTCAAATCCGAGACCGCAGATGCATTGGCACGCTGAAAGACTCATCCTCTGCTCTCTCGCAGTCGCTCTGGTCGCATGCAAACTGCCCGAGGTGCCGATCACCACACCAAAGCCTCTCGAAGTGAACCTCAACATGCGGCTGGATGTTTACCAGTACCGCGGCGACGAACCGCAGGACAAAGAGGCTCTCAAAAACGCCAGCGAAGCCACCGATCGCATGCGCAATCGCATGCAGGAAATCCAGACCTTGAAAAACAACCAGCTCGTCAGCGAAGACCATCGCGGTCTCCTCCAGATCCGTGAAGTACCCTCCGGCGAATGGGGCGCACAGGTGAAAAAAGCCGTCGCCGCCGAAAATGAAGACCGCATGCTGCTCATGCGCAAGAAGGCCAAGGAGTCCAACCGTCCTCTCTTTGAAATTGAGGACGAGCAGTGGCGCCTGCGCAGCGAACAGGCCGGCACCGGCGAATGGATCGAAGTTCCAGGCAACACTCCCGGTTCGTTTGAGTTAAAACGAGTCGAAGCCAAGACTACTCCCCCCGCCATTCAGCCAACCACCACGCCAGCCACACCCAAACCATGAGAATCATCCTCTTCCTGCTCATCTCGTTGTCCGTTGTTCTCGCCTTCACCAATCCCACCGAGTCCGAATTCCGCACCTACATGCAGCAGAAGCACGGTATCGCCGGCTCATTAAGCCTCAAGGTCGCCTCCATCTTCTCCGCCGGCACCAGCACCGGCGTATACCGTGACAACTACATCATCTTCAGCCGCTACTACATCGGTGGTGAAGGCATTCTGCCACGCACGGACTTGGCTTGGGGTATCGCAGGGAATTTTTTTGACATTGCCGAAAGTGGCGAGAATTGAGGGCATGCCCTCCCCCCTGCGACTGCTTGCTCTGCTGGCGCTAGGTCTCCTGCCCGCTTGCACTCTGCTGCAACGCCGCACACCAGCCGCAGCGGTGGCTCCCAAACCGGTCTATCACATCGACACCGCCCCGGCTGCCGCCTTGAAACCAGCGTCGGCAAGCATCGAAATCGACCTGAGCACGCAGGAAATGCGTTTGCTCAATGCAGACAAGGTCGCCGTCGTGGTGACACAAATTTCCTCGGGTCGGAACACCACGCCCACACCCACCGGCGATTTCAAAGTACTCGAAAAACTGCCGACAAAGTTTTCCAACCGCTATGGTAAATTCGTCAAGCCAGACACGCATGAGGTCGTCGTATGGCGCACCTGGGAGCATCGCGGCCCGCCACCGCCCGGCACCCGCTACGAAGGCTATGAAATGCCACACTGGCTGCGCCTGACCTGGCCCGGCGTCGGCATTCATCAGGGCGAGTTCAAGCCGGGGGAGCTTTCCAGCAAAGGCTGCATCCGCACCCCCGCCGAGCCGCAGCAGGTGATCTGGGAGCATGCCCAGATTGGCACTCCAGTTCGCATCCGCGGCAGCAGCGCTGCACTTCCTGACGCGCCATGATCCACATTTGCCACCCTTACGGATCTGGCTTTTCCGCTTCCGGCACGGCTTTTTTCTCCGCCGGCATCTCCACCGTCACGCTCAGCTCCCAGGCACGGTTTTTGATGCACCATACCAGCACCGCCAGCCCGAGAAAGCATATTAAAACCACATGCACCATGCACCCGGCGCCACATCCGATTCCTTGAAACGAATCGCGATAAGTGCGGATATTAGTTCTGACGGATTCCTCCATGCATGCCAACCTGCTTCATCTTGGATTGGACAGCCAGCGATTGTCGTCGATTTTTAGCCTGCCTTTCACTTATCCCACCACCCAAATCTTCCTGATCTTCCCATGTCACGCCGTGCCCAATCTGGAGTCCGCCCCACCCACTGGCTGGGATTGATCGCCATTCTCGCCTTCGTCGGCGTCGGTGGCTACTTTTTGATGCATCGCACCTCCGATCCGATGACCGGCGTCACCGAGCTCAGCGCCGATGAGTTCATGGAAAACGCCACCGCTCTCAGCGGCAACGAATACAAGGTCGAAGGCGTCGTGGATGACCGGCTCGACAACTGGCGCAGTGCCGAAGGCCGCCTCTTCAGCTTGCAGATTAGCGACGGCTCAGGCCATACTTTCGTTCCTGTCTGGGTGCCATCGGATTACAAAGGTGCCAACATCCAGCGCCGCCAACGTTACATCTTCAAAGTGCGCGTCATGGAAACCGGCGTGCTCGAAGTGCTCGAACTTATCAAAGCGTAAACCCACACCGTCATGAAGCGCCTAACTTTTGCCCTTGTCCTCGCCGCGCTCTGTCCCGCCAGCGCCCAGGTCCTCCCTGGCAGCACCGGTGTCGGTGCTCCCCCGGCCACCACGACCACCAACTCCAATAACAATTACAACATGGTGCCCGGTTCCGCCTCAGACCGGCAGACCGACACCCAGACCGGTCTCAACAACATGCCCATGGCGGATCCCGGTTCCGAGAACGTCGCCTTCAACGGCAAGCTCTGGAACGTGACCAACAACCGCCTCATGCGTTCCCGCTTTGAGACCTATCTCACCACCCCGGAAGCCAACGGCCCCGAAGACCAGGCCTATCGTGATCTCATGGCGCAGATCATGGAACTGCTCGCCCCCACTCACAAACAGGCGCCCGATCCTGTGACCAAGGCGCAGGCCCGCGGCCCCGAAGTCATGAAGGCCTTCGCCCTTCTGCCAGAGGCCGGCGCAGCAAGAATCGACGGCGGCCTCTGCAATGCCGTCGCCAATGCCATCTGGGATGTGTGGACCGCACAAAAACGCGTCAACGAACGCAAGCTCGCCAACGTCGCCATGATGGATCGCCGCAAGCAGCTCGAATGGAATGCGGAAATGGGCATGAACGCCACCCCCCTGGCCAACGCCAGTGGCCCCGCCTCCAAAAACGGCTCAAAGCAGAACAATGCACAGACTCAGCAGAACAACAGCGCCACCGTCGGCCGCACCTCCGGCTACATCAAAGGCATCGCTGAAATCGAAGCCCGCACCAAATTAAATGAGGCCGCCATGGGCCTCTCCGAAGTCACCAGCAAGATCCAGTTTCAGGCCCTCATCATTCAGATGTTCATGCAGCGCCGCTTTGAGCACGCCGTCATCGCCTGCCGCTTCTACCCCAATCTCTTCCGCGACGGCGAAAGCATCCTTCAGCTCGAAAAGGACAGCGACGTGCAAAAGCTCCTCTCCAGCAGCTTCGGCGTCCCTCCCACCGTCAGCATGATCGACGGCCTCTCCCTGGAGGCCATTCGCAGCGTCGATGAATCTCTCGTCTCCTTCGAAAATCTCGTCGCCCGCCGGGATGTGGACAGCGCCAGCAACCGCCTGCTCGAAGCCTATGCCGTCGGCGAATACCTCCCTCGCATCCGTCGCTTGCCCATGTCTGAAAAGACCAAGGTGCTGGACTTCGTGCGCAAGAAAAACAAGCTGCTCTCCTTCCTGGAAATGAAGGACTATGCCAGCGCCGAGGTAGTCGTCACTGAACTGCGCGCCGCCTCCGACGACTTTGAATACGCCAAGCCTCTCGCCGCCATTCAGACCGCCAAAACCATGAGCAACCTCCACGTGAACAACGCCAATGCCGCCATGGGCAGCAAGGATGCCGTGGCCATGGAGAAGGAGATGAGGACGGCCGCTGAAATCTGGCCCACCAATCCCCGCGTCACTCAGCTCAGCGAGCAAATGATGCAGTCCACCGACATGAAGTCCCAGGCGCTCATGGAATTCGACCGCCTCCTCAGCCAGCGCAACTACCGCCAGATCTTCGAAAACCAGGCCCCCTTCATCGCCGCCGTCGCCGATGACCTCACCCGCAAGCAGCAGCTTGAAAAAGTCCTCAAGGACATGGGCCGGCTGGAACTCATCCTCGGCGGTGCCAAGGAAATGGCCGCCAGCAGCCCTCCCGCCGCATGGGAAAAAGTGGAGAAAGAATCAAAGCTTTTTCCCGACGATCCCGTCCTCAGCAAAATGCGTGCAGATCTCGGCGTGAAGGCCAGTGAGTTCGTCACCGCCATTGAAAACGCCCGCCAGCAGGAGGAAAAACAGCAGGTCGGCTCCGCCATCGCATGGTACTTGAAGGCCAAGAGCATGCACCCCCTTAGCGAGATGGCCCGCGACGGCATTAAGCGCCTCGTGGAACAGGTCAAAAATGGCGACGAGCCACCATCCACCACCCCCGAGCCAACCTCCGCGCTCAACAACTAAGCCCCCCATGGCGCAGTTGTGAATGCCCCTCGTTAGGTCGTGTTCGCCCCCGCTCCGCCTAGCGCGAAGCGCACAGGAGTCCTCTCGCTCCGCGAGAGGTACCCACCGCTCACGCAGGCCAACACGTCATCGACTTGTGAGAACGCAGTGCAAGCAGGGTCACGCATGCCTAATCTCGCAGAGCGAGGATGGCTACTATACTGGCGCAGCAAAGTAGCCTTGTTCCTGTGGAACAAGGAACGCGCCGCTTCATCCCAAACTCTTAACAAGGTAGAACTAGAGCACTTGAATCATCAAGTGGCAGCAACCACGGCCAAAGATCGCGTGTAGGAAAGGCCGACAGGCATCCCCCATAGAGGTCCGCACCCCGCGCACCGAGCCAAAGGCAATCCTCTGTGCGGCGCTCCACAAAGCCGGCCGATGTCTTGGATTTTTGATTTTTAGCCAGCTTCGCAGCTGTGCCTCTTTTTCACCTCGCTTGGGTCGCAGCAGTTGATGGCTGATTTTTGGCCTCATTTACCTGACGCTTCACCATGCAATGGATGAAGAACAGCTTCCTCACGACCGGCGCTGACACCACGAACGGGTATGACATGTTATGCCCTAGGCTTGAGGACAATTCATTGATGGCAGGAGTGATCTCCAGCCAGGTCTGCAATTTGTGGGTGAACTCAGCCACGGGTGCGCTCTGAAAAGGCTTCGGCAGCGGCACTATTTTTTCAATTGTCTCCTTCGGCATCGCAGCGCTCTTGCGCAATCCCAAAGACTCAAAGGACTCCAGCGCGTCGATCATGTGGAGATAATGCGCCCAGGTCTCCGCCCACTCTTCCCAAGGATGCATCGTGGAATAAGCACTGATGCACCGCTCCTGCCATCCGACCTGCGCTCCATTGCTATAATACGCATTCATTGCCGCTCCATAGTCCGCACTCTCATCCCCAAACAGCTCCCTGAATGCCCCCAGAACCTCCTCACCCTTGGGATCATTCTCGAACCACATGCTCCAATAATAATGCCCGATCTCATGGCGAAAGTGACCCAGCAAGGTGCGGTAAGGCTCATTCAGATTCATCCGGTTGCGCTCACGAATGGCATCGTCCGCCTCCTCCAGATTCAACGTGATCGTACCCGCATCATGCCCTGTGATCACCGGAGCATTCGGCAGCGGTTGCAGGATTCGATAAGAAAGCGCCAGCGGCACCGCCTGCCCATGCTCGTTGACGGCCCCCTTGGCGTTGGGATCATGCAACGGCTGCAAAGGTATTCCCAACGAAAGCATTGAGAACAACGCACGTCGCTTCGCTCCTTCCATTTTCATCCACAACTGCGCCGTGTTGGCGGAAGACAAATTTGGAATGAGCTGGGACAGCCTGCAGGAAACGCAGTAAGTCTCAGTTCCATCCTTCGGGACCAGCCAGTTACAGGCCAGCAGATTGCCCGCTCCATTGGCGCAGTGCTTCAAGGGCGTTGTCTCATCCAGGCAGCACATGTCGATCGCAGCAGGATCAAAGCCCACCTCATGCTGGCACTTGAGGCAGAGAGTGTTTTCAAAATAAAGCGGATTACCGCAGGAGCACGAGAAGGTTTTCACAGGAGAGTATGGAATGGGTGGACACCCCGAACAAAGGGCACCAAAAAAGTTCGCGACTCTTCGTTCGTCCTTGCGGATGACGCTGACCGTACACCATTTCCATTTTCACGGGAAAACACCGTTTGCCTAGATTTTGCCATCTCCCCGCGCATTCACGAAAGCCCACAACCTTACGTAAGAAAACCCAGAGGAGCCGAGCTTTCGCAAGCACTTCTCTGGGTCACCTCAAAATGATCTTTCCTCTCAAGGTCAAACCTTGACGGAGCAGTTCACGCTTTGCCAAACAATGTCGGCATCACCGAACCAAGCTTAATTGCCAGTGGCCTTTTCCACGGCATCACGCACTCCTTCAGCAGGACGTGAGTCAGTGGCATCATCAATCTTGTCTCCGATTTTTCCAGCCGGACCTTTTTCTTTGCAGCTAGAGAGAACGGTCAGGGACACAGCGAGGGTGGCAAGAATGCAGCAAAATGATTTCATAGACCCTTAGATCGCATCTGCTTCCACAACTGCGCGTACCAACTTTAGAAAAAGAAACTGATCACCTGCCTGCGCCGTCAAATCGCACCTGTTATTACCGATACCTCGACAATCCTTCGAGATACTGCCGTGCGAGATCGGTTTGCGGCCGCGTGAAAAAATCAGCGGCAGAGGACGACTCCTCCACCTTCCCTGCCGCCAGGAACACCACCCAGTCCGCCACCTTGCGCGCAAAGCTAATTTCATGCGTGGCTAGAATGATACTCTGCCCAGCCTCAGCCAGTTCTCGGACCACATCCAGCACCTCTCCCGTCATCACCGGATCCAGCGCGGAAGTCGGCTCGTCCAGCAGCAGCAGCCGTGGTTTCGGCGCCAGAGCCCTCGCGATGGCAGCACGCTGCTGCTGCCCTCCCGAAAGCTGGCTCGGCCGTTTGTTCTCATGCCCTGCCAGCCCCAAACGATGCAGCAGCTCCAGCGCACGCTGCGTTGCCAGCGTTTCGCTCATCCCATGCACTTCCCGCAACGGCAGCGTGATGTTTTGCAATGCCGTGAGGTGGGGGAAAAGATTGTAGCCCTGAAACACAAAGCCATTGCCACGCCGCTCATTCAAAGCCCCGTCTTCATCATGCGGCAGCATGCTCGCGTCGATGCTCACATGCCCTTCATCCGGCACCAGCAGGCTGCCCAGCACCCGCAGCAGCGTGGACTTGCCACCACCCGAAGGCCCCAGCAGCGCGATCACACGCGCCTCATCACCCGTGGTAAAAGAGGCCCCGTCCAGTGCTGCGTGTGCTCCATAGCGCTTCGTCACCGCATGCGTTTCAAGTTTCATACGCAAACCTCCCTTCCAAACGACGCGCCAGATGTGAGAGCGGCAGTGTCACCGCGAGGTACGCTAGCGCCAGCGGCAGATAGCCCTCCAAAGGAGCAAAGTTCGCAGCGTTCATGATCTTGACCTTTTGCACCAGCTCCTCAATGCCGATGACCGAAAGCAGCGAAGAATCTTTGATCAGCGAAACCAGCTGGCCCGTCGTACCCGGCAGCGCCCTTCGCAGCGCCTGCGGTATGATCACAAACCGATACGTTTGCGCCTTGCTAAATCCAACCGCCCGCGCCGCCTCAAGCTGTGAGGCACTGATGCTCTCCACCGCACCCCGAAAAATTTCAGCCAGATACGCCCCTTCAAAGCAGCCCAGTAAAATGATCCCGGTGAAGAGCGGCTGATCAATGTTCAGTGCCTGCGCAATGATGTAGTGCCCAATCAGCAGCTGCACCAGCAGCGGCGATCCGCGCACCACCTCAACCACACTCCCGCAGCCCATCCGCACCGGCATCCACGGTGCACGCCGCCCCAGCATCAACAAAAAGCCAAAAACAATGCTCACGATCATCGCCACCAGCGAAAGCCCCATCGTACTCAGCCAGCCATAAACAAACTGCTGCCGATACTGCCACACCCCGCTCCAGTTCCACGGATACTCCACTGCGGCAAACACTCCATAAAATGCCGCCGAAGCAAACACGCACAGCACAAGCACATACAGTGCGTAGCGTGCGTTCGAGACGGGAATGGCGTGTGAGGCGGACAAGACCCGGTGATTTACGCCCTTGTTGAAACTTGCGCAATAAAATGACAAGCCTGAATGGCACTTGATTAAGGGCGTAGATCGTGAAACTCACTGTTTTCGCGCAGCGCTCCGAGGAGCGCGGAATTTATTCCGCTGCACTCCGCAGCACACACCTGCCCCGCTTTGACATGCTGATTTCGCGACACCCGACATCACCGTGTTTGCGACATTCAGTATGAGCCATCACACGTCCCACGCGGACGACTTGCTGCGGACTAAAGTCCCGCGCTCCGTGACACTTTTCGGCTTCGTTAGTGAATGGATGCTTTTCTCGACGCCCAGCCTTAATCAAGTGCCATTCATGACAAGCCTCTCGCGCTTCCAAACATCACCAGAAATACTCTCCCTCTGAATGCCCCAGCCCCTTGCAGCTTCGCATCAGCTGATCAAACGCAGCCCCTCACGATCAACTTGATTCCGTTGGCTCCAACGAATTAACCTAGGTTCTTGTTTCAAAGTGACACCGCATAAGGAGACCTGCGGAATAAATCAGCGACTGAGGACCCGAGCTGATCACGATGAAATCGATGGTGCCTCATCATAGTATTATTATGCCCAGTAGGGCTCACAGGCCGCGCATGGGCTGGTTTTCTGCTTGGAGCAGCAACAGTCCCCCATTTCTCCATGCGTCATCCTTTTTGCCTCTTGCTCGCGCTCTTTTATTTTTGCCTCAGCATTTCCGCTGAGGCCGAGCCCACACTCCTCACTTGGGACGGCACTCCCGGCACCCTCGGAGTAATCGACAACGTGGCCGGAACGTGGACAAACCTTAACACGAACAACAATTGGTACAATGGCGCGTCAAACCAGCCCTGGGACCCGACCGCGATTGCCCAGTTTGGTTCTCTGAACTCCACCCTCGGTGCCACCATCACCGTCAACGAAGCCATCAGCGTTGCCGGCTTCAATTTTCTGCCCCTGAGTGGCACGCTCAGCGGAGCCCCCTTTCAATTCTCGGGCACCGGTTCAGTCAATCTTGGCAGCGGGGCCACCATCAATATCTCTACCAACGCCACCAACAGCAGCGGCAACTATGTGCGGTTTAACGTGCCTCTCATCGGCAGCAACCTGACAATTGCCAAGGCAGATGGCACCCTGGCAGCCTTCTTTGACCTGGCGGCCGCCAATCCCAATTTGACGGGAACGCTCACCCTCAAAAGCTCCGCCGCAGGAGGTGGCGTCTTCGCCGTCCTCAGGCCGGCGAGCATCACCGGCCTGTCGGGCATCGTCGTGGAAGCCGGGTCCACGGCTTATATCAGCGTGACCAACGCCATCTTCTCCACACCCATCACCGCAGCAGGCACCTCCCCGGCCATTCGCGTGGACAGTACCGGCAATACCTTCACCGGCACCATCACCCTCAGCGGCAACATGCGGTTTCACACCAGCGTCAATGTGGTGTCCACAGCCATCACCTCCGCCATCACCGAGACGGCTGGAGGCAGCAAAAATTTCACTCGCAGCGCTACGGTGGCAGCCAATTCCATTGTTCCAGTGACAATGACCTACTCCGGTGCCAGCAACTACACCGGCACCACCACCTTTGGTACTTTGACGGCTTTGCTCAGCACCAGCGACACGGGTGAAGGGGGCGTGAATGTGTTAAATTTCGCCTCCGCCACGGCCCCGGACAACAACATCTTCTACAACGGCGTCACGGCCAACACGCTGGTCCTCGTTGGTGGCACAGCCTCCGCGACCACCTTGAAAATGATCGGCGCCGTGGGCGAGACCAACAGCCAGACCTTTTCCGGGCTCACCCTGCAGCAGGGCAGTACCGGAGTGGAAGTCATTTCGGATGTCAGCGGCACCGCCAATCTCAATCTCGGCGCGATCACCCGCTCTGCCTTCACCTCTCTTTCGATCAAAGGGCCAGCCAGCGGCAGCATCACCGCCACCTATGGCGGATTGTCTGACACGTTCCTCGGCCCTTGGGCCACCTACATCGCAGGAGATGGAGTCAATGCCAGTTGGGCCTCCCTCGTCGGCGGTAAAGTCTCTCTCTACACCGGCAACCTCGACCACGTGACGGGCACAGCCATTGGCGTGCTGCCAGGCTATGCCGCCACCGCCAACCTGCGCGTCTCCGCCACCTCCACCGGAGCAGTCACCGCTTCCGGCACCACCAACATCGCCACCGTTTCCATGACGGATGCCAGCAGCACCCGCATCCTCGACATCGGCAGTGGGAATACACTGCGATTGGCCACGTTGGGCGGCATCCAGATGATCAAAGGCGCACAAGAATTCACAGTCGGCACGCTCGGAGACACCAGTATTCTAATGGCGGGCGGCACAACCAACAATGTGGCAGGCGAGCTCTACCTCACCAATCTCTCCTCCACCGGCAGTCTGATCATCAACTCGCTTATCAGGAACAACGGTACCGGGGCCACGACTTTGATCCTCAATGGCACCGGCCGCACGATCCTCACCGGAGCCAACGACTTCTCGGGCCACGTCATCGTCAACAGCGGCGTCCTGGAAGTGCGTAACAATACAGCGCTAGGTGTGGCAGCCCCCACGGCCAGCCTTACCAAAATCATGATCGGTGCCTCGCTCAATATTTCTGGCGGCATCACGCTGGCGGAGGGCATTCAGACCAATGGCCACGGCATCGCCCTTGACGGCTCAATCCGCAGCCTGAGCGACGGCAACATCATCAGCGGCGTCATCCGCGCCCAGTCCTCCACACGCATCGCATCGGACACAGGACTTCTGACTCTGAGCGGCGGCATTGTCGCCCAGACCACCAGCATCGCCCTGTATTTCTCCGGCGCTGGAAACACGGAAATCACCGGCACCATCACCGGCACCACGCCCATCCTGTTCAAGGATGGGTCCGGCACACTCACCCTCAGCACCAGCATGACCAATGGTGGCATCACCACCGTCACCAATGGAGCGCTCAGGCTAAACTTCAGCGGTTTGGCCGCGCCCGCCACCAACATCCTTTATACCGGCACCGGCACCATTGGTGCCCTCTCCATGAGCAATGGCTCATCCCTCCGCGTCACCGGCAAGACGGCGACCGTCAACAGCCAGGCCTTCACCACTTTGACCTTCACCACGGCCGGCAAGTACACCCTGTCGGTCGATCAAAACGCGGCCACCAGCGTCAAAGTGAACTTCACCACCATCACCCGCCCCGCATACGCCATTGTGCAGTTTGACAGCACCGCACTCGCAGGCTTCACCACCACCACCGGCACCACGGATACCCTGCTCACCTCCGGCCTCGTGCCCTACGCCACCGTGGGCCTGAATGACTGGGCCGCCACCGCCACGGCCAACGCCTCTAAAAACATTGTCGGCCTGTCCACCATTACCGGCGGCTACACCACCGCCAGCCTCAGCGGCAATGCAGACGTAACCGCCAGCACCAGCATCAGCGCGGACACCACGGTGACCACCCTCCGCTTCAACACCAACACCGGCGGACTCACGACACTCTCAGACACGACCAACGGCACCAAATACCTCACGACCAGCGGCATCCTTGTCACACCCGGTGTGGGAGCCAATGACGTGCTCATCTCCGTCGGCGCTCTGCGGACTCCATCCGGTGATACCGAGCTCGTCATCATCCAAAACAATACCTTGGGTGCCCTCCGCATCAGCTCCAAAATCACCAACAACGCCGCAGCAACCCCTGTCGCCACCACCATTGTCAAAGCCGGACTCGGCACCGTCATCATGGAGTCCGGTAACATTTACAATCAGGGCAACTTCCCGAGCGCCTACTACTCGGGCGCAACACGCATTCAAGAAGGAGCTCTGCAGTACGTCTCCACCCTTGCTGGAGGCACCACGCTTCTTTATCCGGTTTACTCCATCATCGACTTTATCCTGGGCTCGGGCACCACCAGCGCAAAGCTCGTCATCGGCAGCGGCACCTCCGCCGTCAATCTTTTCGGTGCCCTCAGCATCGAAGGCACCGGCACCACCAACTCAGTCGTGGGCGGCTCCTCCACCTTGTCAGGCTTCACCAATCACAAACCCGGTGTCGTGCGTGACTTTCGCAATGGCATCATTGGCGGCGGCGGCACGTATGAAAACAACCTCACCCTCACCCTCTATGACGGCACCCTCCAGCTAGGCTCCGTCAACACCTATGCGGGAAAGACCACCATCAACAAGGACTTCCTCGAAGTTCAAAAGCTCGCCAACACCGGCTTTGCAAGCTCCTTGGGCACCGGCGACTTTGACGCCGCAAACTCCATCATCGATCTGGCGGCCGGGGTCGCATCGGTCACTGGCAGCACCATCTCAGCCACGCTGCGCTACACCGGCAGCACCGATTCGGTCACCAACCGCGTGGTCAATCTCGCCGCCAATGGCTCCGTCACCAACACCACCTTCGTCAACGGCACCATCGAGAACACCGGCACCGGCACCGTCAAGTTCACCACCGCCTTCACCACCAGCGGCGCCAACACCGCCCAGCGCACCCTCACCTTGGGCGGAACCAACACCGGCGACAACTCCATCGTCGGCATGGGAAATGCCACCTCCTCTCCCACCGCCCCCGGCGTGAAACTCGAAAAAGCCGGCACTGGCACTTGGATCATCACCGGCGACAGCACCTACAGCGGCGGTACCACCGTAACCGCCGGCACTCTGCTCGTCGGAAACTCCACCATGACCGGCTCCGCCACCGGCACCGGCGCAGTGGCCGTCTCTGCAGGTGCCACCCTGGGCGGAAACGGCCGCATCGCCGCCGCCGCAGACAAATCCATCACCATCGTTGGTGGCACACTCAGCGTCGGCATCCCTTCCGCCACCAGCGCAGGCATCCTGCAGCTCGTCACCTCCGGCACCGGCACCCTCAGTCTCGATCAAAATTCCACCCTCGTCCTCGACCTCTTTTCAGGCGTCGGCCAAAACAACACCCTCAATCCCAGCGCCGCCGACATCCTCGCCGTCACCGGCACCTTCACCCTCGGCACCGGCACGACCCTCAAAGTCTCCAACCCCAATAGCCTCACCGGCTTCACATCCAATGATCAATGGAAGCTCTTTGATTGGACGAACCTCAGCGTACCCGTCACCGGCACCTTCGCCGCCTTTGATCTCCCCACGCTCGACATCACCCTCCAATGGGACCTCAGCCAGATCTACACCACCGGCATCCTCCTCATCGCCCCCGTCCCCGAACCCTCCCGCACCATCCTGCTCTTCCTCGCCCTCGCCACCCTCGCAGCCCGCCGCCGCAGATCACCCGGCGCGGTCGCACCCTGACTTCAAAGCGGTGCCCTCAGCGCCCACGACTCCCGCCATCTGCCTTCAGCACCGCCGCCACCACCGGCGCTTGAGCCGACTGCGTCTGTAAAAACAGCACCACCCCACGCGCAATCCCGTCCGCCACCTTATCACGATACCCCGCCTCCTTCAGCCGCACCACCTCACTCGCGCTCGTGATGAACCCGCACTCCACCAGCACCGCCGGACACGCCGCCCGCGCCACCACCGCATAGTCACGCGCCTTCACCCCCCGGTTTTCCGCCCCAGTCGCATCGCACACCAGTCGCTGCACCCTGCTCGCAAATTCAGCACTCCCCCCCGCCCGTTGCCCTCGGCCATCTCCCCCCGGCACCAGTTGCCGCGCAGACAGCGCCCTGGATTCCGCAAAATAAGTCTCAATCCCCTCCGCCTCGTTCCCCTCCCCCTCGGTATTCAGATGCACACTCACAAACGCGTCCGCCCCATGCTCGCCCGCCAGCGCCGCACGCTCATCCAGCGACAAAAAACGGTCACCGCTCCGCGTCATCACCACCCGCACCCCCGCAGCCTCCAGCTCCTTCATCACCCGCTTGGCGATGTCCAGGCTCATATTTTTTTCAATCACCCCGTTCGCCACCGCCCCGCCGTCATGCCCCCCATGCCCCGCATCCACCACCACCAAAGGCGAAGTTTCATTCCACCTCCGTTGACTCGGTAAAGGGGCCGCCGCCTGCCGCTGCTCCAGCCACACCAGCGAAAAAGCACTCCCCGCGAGGGCCGAAAAAGCGACCACCGTCCGCAGGCTCAGAGTGATAAACGGGTAAAATTTCAAAAAGAATATTCGTAAATATAAAATATTTGTTTGAATTAACAATCGAATTTTCTACAATAGCCATATGAAGACGCCCTGCCCTGCCTCCTTTGTGCTGAGATCACTCGCGCTCTCCTGGGGCATCGCAGTCGCCCTACTGCTCACGGTCGCCCCCCCTGCCTACGCCCAGCCAGCCCCTCCTGGCTATCCCGGCGCAGGCTACCAGCAGCCATCCACCAGAGCCACCCGACAATCCGCAGCCGAGATTCAGGCTCCCGTCGGCCGTCCTCAAAACCCCGGCACCTATCCCCCCCCTCCCGGCTACACCTACCCACCCGGATACGGCACCGCACCGAAAGCCTCCACCTCAAAAACCTCCACACGCAAGCCCGCCACCAGCAGCAAATCCAGCACCAAAAAAACCGCTGCGAAAAAGCCCACTGCAGGCCCCCCGCCCCGCCCCAAAGTTTACGGCCCCCCCGGCGACCTCACCAGCCAGGGCACCCAAATCCGCGACAGCGACCAAGTCCAAAACATCCGCATCGGCGAACTCGAGCGCGACGTCAGCAGCATCAAACGCAGCGGCAAATCCAGCACCCGCTACGATGGCGGCACCGATCTCGCCGCACACACCACCTACATCGCCCGTCCCGGAGACACCCTCTGGCACATCGCCTCCACCCACCGCGTCAGCGTCGGCGAGATCCAGCAGCTCAACCGCATGACCGAAGAAGACGTCCACGTCGGCCAGACCCTCCTCATCCCCTCCCCACACCGCCTCAGTTCCCCCACCACCCAGGTCAGCTACACCCCCTCCACCCCCGGCGGCGGCAGCTACTCCGCACCCACGTCCACCGTACAGGTCAGTTCACCCGTATATTACACCGTCAAAAAAGGCGACAGCCTCAAAGCCATCGCCCTCAAGCACAAGCTCACCGCCGTCACCCTCGCCAGCGCCAACAAAATCAAGAACGTCAACATGATCATCGTCGGCCAGCGCCTGAAAATCCCCGGCCGCACCACCACCGTCACCGTCGCCTCCAAGACCAAACCAGCCCCACGCGCTGAATCCTCCGACACCATCCCCCTCCCCGGCTACGGCACCCCCAGCGCCCCCCCACCATCTCCCTCCGCCGCATTCGCCGCCCCCGCACCCATGCCCACTGCGCCGCCCCCAGCCCCCGTCGTCGTCGCCGCCGCCCCCAAAGGCCCCGACACCTCCGACTCCCACCGCGGCATCCTCGCCTATCGCGTTGACAGCGCCGACTCCATCGAATCCATCGCCACCCAGTTCACCACCACCCCCGAACAGATTCGCGAGATGAACCGCCTCAACCCCGGTTCCACCCTCAAAGTAGGCGACGAAATCATGGTCCCCGCCATGGGCGCAGTCTCCGTCAGCAGCCGCTAATCACTTTCCGCTGCCGTAAAGTAGCCTTGTTCCTGCGGAACAAGGAAACCCTCCGCCTCACCCCAGACGCTTAACAAAGCAGAGCCAACGGTCCCCGTCCCTCGCGACCTCAAGGGCCGCCAGACTCAGCCCAGCGCGCAGCGCAGCCAGCCCTGAGTCCCCCCATCACGCGCCCCCTTTCACCAAAGGTCGCACCTTGCAGGGGTGCGGGAGATCAACCGCCCGCCCTGCGTCTCCCTCCGAAAGCCCGGAGGGCTGGCATAACCGTAGCCGGGAGCGTCAGCCCCCGGAACCGCCCCCTTCTCAAACTTCGTGGAACCACGTAGCGGTGACACAAGCCGCCGCGACGCCGCTTTCCCTCCGTTCATCCCTTGCCATCCGAACCTTTCCCCGCTTGGATAGGAAAATCCCCGCATGGCAAGAAAAGCAACCAGCAAGTCCGACTCATCCTCCTCCGCCAATCTCGGCTTTGAAGCCAAGCTCTGGCTCGCCGCCGATAAGCTGCGCAACAACATGGACGCCGCCGAGTACAAGCACGTCGTCCTCGGCCTCATCTTCCTCAAATACATCTCCGACAGCTTCGAAGAGCACCACGCCAAACTGATCGCAGGCAAAGGCGACTACGCCGGGGCCAATCCCGAAGACCAGGACGAGTACAAGGCCGAAAACGTCTTCTGGGTCCCGCCCGCCGCCCGCTGGGCCTACCTCCAGGGCAGCGCCAAGCTCCCCACCATCGGCAAGATCGTGGACGACGCCATGGACGCCCTTGAGCGCGACAACTCCCGCCTCAAAGGCGCGCTCAATAAAAACTACGGCCGCCCCGATCTCGACAAGCACCGCCTCGGCGAGCTCATCGATCTCATCGGCTCCATCCGCCTCGCCGATGTTGCCAGCAAATCCAAGGACGTCCTCGGCCGCGTCTTTGAATATTTCCTCACGCAGTTCGCCAGTGCCGAAGGCAAAAACGGCGGGCAGTTCTACACCCCGCAGTGCATCGTTCGCCTCCTCGTCGAGATGCTCGCCCCCTACAAAGGCCGCATCTACGATCCCGCCTGCGGCTCCGGCGGCATGTTCGTCCAGTCGGAGAAATTCGTCGAATCCCACGGCGGCAAGCTCGGAGACATCTCCATCTACGGTCAGGAGAGCAATCCCACCACCCGCCGCCTCGCCATCATGAATCTCGCCCTGCGCGGCATCGAGGCCGACTTTGGCAAGGAACACGCCGACACCTTCCGCCTCGATCAGCACCCCGATCTGCGCGCCGACTACGTGCTGGCCAATCCTCCCTTCAACGACAGCGACTGGCACCGCAAAGACGACGACGTGCGCTGGCAGTATGGCGTCCCGCCGAAGGGCAATGCCAACTTCGCCTGGGTCCAGCACTTCATCCACCACCTCGCCCCCCACGGCATGGCAGGCTTCGTCCTCGCCAATGGCAGCATGTCCTCCAATCAGTCCGGCGAAGGCGAAATCCGAAAAGCCCTCATCGAGGCCGACCTCGTGGACTGCATGGTCGCCCTCCCCGGCCAGCTCTTCTACAGTACGCAAATTCCTGTTTGTCTGTGGTTCCTTACGAAGTCCAAAGGATCGCGTAAAGTGAAACGCGGCGACGACGAGATTCCCGACTGTTTTCGTAAACGCAAAGGCGAGACCCTCTTTATTGATGCCCGCAAGATGGGAACCCTTGTTGATCGTGTGCATCGTGAACTGACAGAGGAGGACATCGAGAAAATCGTCAGCACCTATCATGAATGGCGCTTCGATGATTCTGCGTGGCGCACAGAATCGATCAAAGCGGGAGGCACCCAGCCCGCAATCCCAGGTTCATCGTACAACGACCTCCCCGGCTTCTGCAAATCCGCCACCTCCGCCGAGATCGCCGCGCATGGCTACGTGCTGACGCCAGGGCGCTACGTCGGGGCCGAGGACGCCGAAGACGATGGCGAACCGTTTGAGGAAAAGATGGCGCGTTTGATCACTGAGTTAGAAGGACAATTCAAAGAGTCCGCGAAGCTGGAGAAGGCCATCAAAACGAACCTCAAGGAGTTGGGTTATGGCGGGTGATCTCATCAACGGCGAGATTCCCGAGCATTGGGAGTTCACGACGCTTGGTGACGTTTGCCAACGCGGTGGTGGAAACATTCAAACAGGTCCGTTTGGAAGCCAGTTGCACGCATCGGACTACGTTCAGGTTGGTGTGCCCTCAATCATGCCGACGAACATTGGCGAAAACCGAATCGTGGAAGATGGCATTGTGCGAATCACCGAAGAGGACGCGAATCGTTTGGCGCAACACCGAGTGAGGGCTGGCGACATCGTTTATAGTCGTCGCGGTGACGTTGAGAAAAGGTCACTTATAAGGGAGCACGAAGAAGGATGGTTGTGCGGCACTGGTTGCCTCAAGGTTCGCCTTGGCACAGGCGTTGTTGACCCGCTGTTCGCTTCGCTGTTTCTCGGGCACCCTGCCATCAAGGATTGGATAGTTCGTCATGCGGTTGGAGCTACGATGCCAAACCTCAATACATCGATCATGAGCGCAGTGCCGTTCGCGCTCCCCCCTCCCGCCGAGCAAAAAACCATCGCGGCTGTGCTGGGGGCGCTTGATGACAAGATCGAGTTGAACCGGCGGATGAACGCGACGCTGGAGGCGATGGCTCGGGCGCTGTTCCAGAGCTGGTTCGTGGATTTCGACCCCGTCCGCGCCAAGCTTGATGGCCGCAAACCCATCGGGCTCGACAAAGCCACATCTGCCCTTTTCTCCGCACACTTTGAACACGCAACTGATGGCGTTGTGCCGAAAGGTTGGACTCGTAAACGCTGGGGAGACATTGCCACGTTGGAATATGGCAAGAGCCTCCGCGACTACCGGGAGAGCTGCGGCAAGTATCGTGTCTTTGGTACCAATGGCCCGATTGGATTTCACGATGAACCTTTGTGCAACAGCGCGGGAATCGTCATCGGACGAAAGGGAGCTTATCGCGGAGTCCATTATTCGCCCGAACCATTCTTCGTCATCGATACGGCTTTCTATCTCAAGCCGCAGGCAGGTCTCGATCTCAAATGGGCCTACTACGAGTTGGTTCGATTCGACATCAACAGCATGGATTCCGGATCGGCCATTCCATCGACAAGCCGCGACGACTTCTACGGCATACCAGTTATCGTTCCACCGCCACAGATACAAGGAGCGTTCGGGAAGATTGTTAGCGGTTGGTTCGCCACTATGTTCGCTAACGACCACCAATCCCGCACCCTCGCCGTCCTGCGCGACACGCTGCTGCCGAAGCTGCTGAGCGGGGAGGTGGCGGTCAGCAGCAAACTCAAAACACAAATCTCATCATGACCACGCTTTCATTCTTGGCCATTCTTCCAGCTGCGCTCGCTGTAACGGGATTCGTGATTTACCGTTTCCTAGGCGCACAAAAAGAGAGCAGCCGTATCACGTCGCAGATCGTGGAAAAACTCCGCGCGGACATGCCGGAACGCAGCTCCCAACTGGAAAACTTGCCTGCACGGCAAGTGTCCATCGAACTGACGCGTGACCATGCATTGCGCAGTACTGTCGGCGAGAAGAACTTTGCGCTGCTGCAACTGGTTCTGCTGCAGGAGCACAAACGTTCGCTCGTAGTGTATGGCATCTGCGCAGGGTTGTTTCTGTTTGGAATGGGAGCGTTCGTTTATCTTCAGGCCCGGCCTCAACCTCTGATCGTGGATGGCTGGCACTTGGAGTCGGTTGATTCACGGGCGAAGGGGCTGGCGGTGGATCTGGATGACTTGCGCCTTTCGTGGAAAGCGGCTGGACCCCAGAAGGATGTCACCGTCGTGTTGGAAAATATCCAGACGGGGAGGCGCACTGAACCTCTCAACGTGAACTCCGGCACAGGATCTGTCGTGTTCGAGAAAGATGCGCTGACGCCGCTGCTGACCGAACGCCAATTCAAGAAGAATAACCGGGTGCGCTCCGTAATGACCCTGCCGACAGGGGATGTGGTGTCAGCCGAGTTTCCATTGCATGTGGGAATGCGGGTGATGGCCTTGCCTGATCCTGGAGAAAAGAGCTTAACCATCGCGGCACTGATCGACAACCGGCTGGTGCAGGGCTACGCCTTTGAAGGCAAGGCATTGACCTGGCGCAGGAAAGCCCCCGTTGAACCGCGGACTTGGGGCGGCCCAATCACAGCGATAAAAAAGTTCATGATCGCGGATTTTGAAGACTATGACTGGCCAAGCCTTAAGATGGTTTACATGGGATTCGATGACTTGCGAACCATTCGATGTGAGCCTGTTGGCCTATGATCCCCAGCCATGAGCAAAAACAAACCAACTCCCGGCGGTCGTTCCAAAAAGAACGCAGCCGTCTCACTGGTTCGCTCTTCGGCGGCGGAATACCTGACCTTTGTGGCTGCCGTCGGCAACTCGGAGGCCAGCGTCGAAATGCGTTACGAAGATGAAAACATCTGGTTAACGCAGAAGATGATGGCCGCGCTTCACGATGTCTCAGGTCCTGCCATCAACCAGCACCTTAAGCGCATTTTCAGCGACAACGAACTGGAAGAAGCTTCAGTGGTTAAGCAATACTTAACAACTGCCGACGACGGCAAGGGCTACCAAACCAAGCACTACGGCCTGCTAGCGATCATCCCTCAGGATGTGAGAGCAACGGTTCGACGTTATCGAACAGTGCAAACTTCAACCTCGGGCACAAGGAACCCATGAAGAACGATCCACCGCCCGATTCCGACCTCATCCTATTTCAGACGGAGGATGGGCGCACGCGCATCCAATGCCGGTTTGATAATGAGACGGTGTGGCTCACACAGGCGCTCATGGCTGAGCTTTTCCAAGTCACGGTGCCGACGGTGAACGAGCACTTGAAGGGCATCTTTGCCGAAGGTGAGCTGCCGGAGACGGCAACTATTCGGAAATTCCGAATAGTTCGATTGGAGGGGCGGCGGGCGGTCAAGCGTGACATCGAGCACTACAATCTGGACGCCATCCTCGCGGTTGGGTTCCGCGTGCGTAGTCATCGGGGCACGCAGTTTCGGCAATGGGCCATCGGGCGCTTGAACGAGTATCTGGTGAAGGGCTTCACCATGGACGACGAGCGGCTCAAGAATCCGCCGGGCACGGGGCAGAAGGATTACTTCGACGAGCAACTGGAGCGCATCCGCGACATCCGATCCTCTGAGCGGCGCTTCTACCAGAAGGTGCTCGATATTTACGCGATGAGCGTGGACTACACGCCGGATACGGAGGTGTCGCAGCGGTTCTTTGCCACGGTGCAGAACAAGATTCACTGGGCGGCGCACGGCCAGACGGCGGCGGAGGTGATCCACGCGCGGGTGGATGCCGGGCAGCCCTTCATGGGGCTGCAGACGACGCGGCCCGGTGGCATCATCCGCAAAGAAGATGTGTCCATCGCCAAGAATTACCTCGATGGTGAAGAGCTGGGCACGCTGAACCGCATCGTGAACGCCTACATTGAATTTGCCGAACTGCGCGCGCTGCAGCGGAAGGTGATGACGATGCGCGACTGGATCGTGAAGCTGGATGAGTTTCTGAAACTCTCCGAACATGAGCTGCTGGACCACGCAGGGAAGATTTCCGCCGAGCAGGCAAAGACCAAGGCGGAGATCGAGTATGCTAAGTATCGCACCTTGTTGGACGCCGCGCCCCGTGCGGTGGACGCCGATTTTCTCAAGGCGACCGAAGAACTGAAGCGGCTGCCGCGCCCGAAGAAACCCAGACCCCCGAAGTCATGACCCTCAACGAATCCATCGTCGAAGACGCCGCCCTGACGTGGTTCGGAGAGCTGGGCTATGCCATTGGCCACGGTCCACAACTCGCTCCGGGGGAACCCGCAGCCGAGCGGGATGGTTTTGCCGAGGTGGTGCTCGTAGGGCGTCTGCGCGAGGCCATTCGCCAGTTGAACCCGGCCATTCCCGAAGACGCCCGTGAGGACGCATTGAGAAAGGTGCTGCGCGTGGCAAATGGCTCGTTGGTGCAGACCAACCGCGCCTTCCACCGCATGCTGCGCGACGGCGTGGATGTGGAGTATCCGCGCAAGGATGGCTCGATCAAAGGGGACAAGGCGCGGGTAGTGGATTTCACGAGCGCGAGCGCCAATGACTGGTTCGTCGTGAATCAGTTCACGGTGATCGAAGCGCAGCACAACCGCCGACCGGATGTGGTGGTCTTCATCAACGGACTGCCGCTGGCTCTCATCGAACTCAAAAACGCCGCAGACGAGGACGCAACGATCTGGAGCGCCTACACGCAGCTCCAGACCTACAAAGCAGAGGTGCCGCGTCTGCTGCACTACAACGCGGCGCTGGTGGTGAGCGATGGCCTGCAAGCCCGCATCGGCTCGCTGACGGCCAACCAAGAGTGGTTCAAGGTCTGGCGCACAATTGATGGGGAGGGCGATGCGCCGAAGACCGCGCTGGAGCTGGAGACCTTGATTCGCGGCGTATTCGACCGGCAGCGGTTTCTCAGTTTGCTGGAGCACTTCATTGTCTTTGAAGAAGACCCAGACACCGGCGCGCTGCACAAGATCATTGCAGGCTACCATCAGTTCCACGCGGTGAATGCAGCGGTGGAGGAAACCGTGCGCGCCAGCGGCATGAATGACTCTAGCGTGGTGCGCGAGGACCCGGGTGGCTACTGGTCGGGCCGCATGCACGGCGGCAAGCCCGGCGACCGCCGCGCAGGCGTGGTGTGGCACACGCAGGGCAGTGGCAAAAGCTTCACCATGCTGTTCTTCGCCGCCCGCGTCATCCGCGAGAGCACGATGCAGAACCCGACGCTGGTCATTCTGACGGATCGCAACGACTTGGACGATCAACTCTTTGGCCAGTTCCAGCGCTGCCACGACATTTTGGGCCAGATGCCGGTGCAGGCGGCGAATCGCGAGAACCTGCGCGAGCTGCTGGCCGTGGCGAGCGGCGGCGTGGTATTTACCACCATCCACAAGTTCCTTCCAGAAAAGGGCACGTCCATGCCTGAGCTGAGCGGTCGGCGGAACATCATCGTCATTGCCGATGAAGCGCACCGTTCGCAATATGATCTCATCGATGGGCTGGCGCGGCACATGCGCGATGCGCTGCCGCAGGCCTCCTTCATCGGCTTCACCGGCACACCCATTGAAAAGACGGACGCGAACACACGCGCGGTCTTTGGCGACTACATTTCCATCTACGACATCCAGCGCGCCGTCGTGGACAAGGCCACTGTGCCGATCTATTACGAGAGCCGGATCGCCAAGCTGGCACTGAATCAAGCCGAGTTGCCAAACCTCGATGCGGAGTTTGAAGAGATCACCGAAGGAGAAGAGCTGACGAAGAAGGAGAAGCTCAAGACGAAATGGGGCGCACTCGAAGCGCTGGTAGGCTCCCCAAAGCGCATCGCGCTGATTGCCGCAGACCTGGTGGCGCACTTCGAGAAGCGCACGGAAGCAATGGACGGCAAAGCGATGATCGTCTGCATGAGCCGCCGCATCTGCGTGGAGTTGTTCAATGCCCTCATCAAGCTGCGCCCAGAGTGGGCGGAGGAAACGCTCAAGGTGGTGATGACCGGCAGCGCCGAAGACGGCCCCGAGTGGCAGCCACACATCGGCAACAAGGAGAAGCGCCGCAAGCTGGCGAACCGCTTCAAGGATGCCAAGGACCCCTTCAAAATAGTGATCGTGCGTGACATGTGGCTGACCGGCTTTGATGCGCCCTGCCTGCACACCATGTATGCCGACAAGCCGATGCAGGGCCACGGCCTGATGCAGGCCATCGCACGTGTGAACCGTGTCTTCAAAGACAAGCCCGGTGGCTTGGTGGTGGATTATCTCGGCCTCGCGGATCAGTTGAAGAAAGCTCTGGCCAACTACACCGAGAGCGGCGGCCAGGGCGACCCCACCTATGACACGAAGCAGGCCATTGCCGTCATGCTGGAAAAACACGGCATCGCCTGCGACCTGATGCATGGCTTTGTGTGGAAGAAATGGACCACAGGCACGCCCACTGAGCGCCTGCAACTCATCCCCGCTGGGCAAGAGCACATCCTCGAACAGGAAGACGGCAAGAAACGCTGGCTGCAGGTGGTGATGGAGCTTTCCCGCGCATTCGCCCTCTGTGCTGCAAGCGACGAAGCCACCTCCATCCGCGATGACGTGAGTTTCTTCCAAGCCATCCAAGCCGCGCTCAACAAACAGGCCAGCGGCAACCGCAAGACGCCCGAGCAGATCGACGCCGCAATCCGCCAGCTCGTGTCCAAAGCGATCACGACCGAAGGACAGGTTATCGACGTTTTCACCGCTGCTGGTTTGCCGAAGCCGGACATCGGCATTCTCGATGCGCGATTCCTCGCCGAAGTGCGCGGCCTGAAGCATAAGAACGTGGCCGCCGAGCTGCTGGAAAAGCTGCTCAAGGACGAACTCAAGGTGCGCTCAAAGCACAACCTCGTGCAAAGCCAGCTCTTCAGCGAGAAACTCAAGAAGACCCTCAACGCCTACCACAACCGCGCCATCTCCACGATGGAAGTCATCGAGGAACTCATCAAACTCGCGAAGGAAATGGAAGCCGCCACCAAACGCGGCGAAGATCTCGGCCTGACGAACGACGAAGTAGCCTTCTACGATGCCCTCGCCGTGAACAACTCCGCCGTCCAAGCGATGGGCGACGACAAGCTCAAGGTAATCGCCGCCGAACTCATCACCCAGGTGCGCAAGAGCGTGACCATCGACTGGACCCTGCGTGAAAGCGCCCGCGCCCGCATCCGCGTCATGGTGAAACGCATCTTGAACAAATACGGCTACCCTCCCGACCTTCAGGAAGCAGCCGTAAAAACCGTCCTTGCCCAAGCCGAACTTCTCTGCGCCGAGTGGGTCTGAGATTTGGGAGTGTTTCGAGACCATCCAGCATCTACTCCCTCACAAAATCCCGCATCTCATACAGCTTCGGGTCCCTCACCGGCTGTTTCCGCGCCGCCTTCGCCCGTGTCATCATCTGTGAAAACAGCGCATCCCCCGCCTCCCCTTCATCCAGCCCACCAAACTGCTCCTCCAGTTTCTCCGGATCCTCCCCCGCCTCAAGCCGCCGCACCATCTCCCGCAGTTCCGGCGGCGTCTTGTCCCCCATCATATCCGTCATCTTGCGCATGAAATGCCCAAGCTGACGCGGATCAGGATTCGCCTCATCCAGCCCCCCCATCTCACGCTCCATGTCCGCCATGAAGCTTTCCATCTTCGAATCATCCAC
>NZ_JAQSEA010000164.1 GCF_029946185.1 Prosthecobacter sp. | reverse complement strand
CGGATCACCTCAGGGGCACCACTGGCGAAGTCATGATTCCCCAGGCTGGCATACACGCCGTAGGGCGCTTCGAGCTGGGACATCAGTTCTGCCAGCAGCGGAGCCGGGCGCGCCGTGTAGGTCACAAAATCACCCGTCAGGGCCACCATGTCAGGCTTCAGGGAATTGCATGCCTCCACGCTTTGCAAAATATCCTCCGCCGTGGTGAAGGGCTCCAGATGCAGATCGCTCAGTTGCGCCAGGCGAAAGCCGTCCATGGCAGGGGGCAGTCCCGGCACCACCATTTCAACTCGCTCAATCAAGACTCGTGGTTTGCGGTCACGCGCGAGGGCGTTCGAAGTGGAACCGACTGCAGCCAATGCGGTGAGCTGGCGCAGAATGCTGCGGCGGGAATAGGATGCGGACATGATAAAATCAGCAGATTGGACCAATGCGAGCACGGGTGCTCATCCATTGATACACAGGGGAATGATGGAACGATGCGCAGGATTCCACGCCTTCAGAAGCACTGAAACTGGGAAGCCATGCATTGATTACAGACCCACTATCAGACCAAAAGTTCAAAATTCAACCCTGAGCTGAGCTTCACGTCCTGGGCCGGTGCCACGCAGGCACAACAAAACAGCCGGAGCATGCGCCCCGGCTGTTGTGAATGATTTGGGTTCCGGCAGAGCTTACGCTGCTGCGGTTTCCGTCGGTGCTTCGGAGGATTTCTTTTCCAGCGCGGCCTTGGCCTGCTGAACGAGAGCTTCGATGGCGGAGATGTCTTTGACGGCGAGGTCCGCGAGGACTTTGCGATCAAGTTCAATGCCAGCGAACTTGAGGCCTTCCATGAATCGGGAATAGCTCAAGCCGAGGGAACGGGTGGCGGCGTTGATGCGCTGCACCCAGAGATTGCGGAAGCTGCGCTTCTTGGCCTTGCGGTCACGAGTTGCGTAGGTTTCGGCTTTGCGGACGGCGTCCTTCGCATAGCGGAAATGCGTGGAACGGAAGCCTCGGTAACCTTTGGCTTTTGCCAGCACGCGCTTACGGCGCTTCCGGCTGGCGGGGGAGTTTGTGGCTCTTGACATGTATCTTGGTCTCTGATCAGGCTGTTGTTTAGGTAGCGATGGCTTGCCTCACCTCATCGAAGGCCTCCCGAGGGAGACCAGGCAAGTTCATCGTGGTCTCTATTAAAAAGACCGTGGTCGTCTTAGCGGTGGGAGAACGGCATGTTCGCCTTGACTGCTTTGACATCCACTGCCGCCACGAGGGCGACTTTACCGAGGTTACGCTTACGCTTGCGGCTCTTGTTCTGCAGAATATGGCGCTTGCCTTGTTTACGGCGCAGCACCTTACCCGTGGCAGTTATTTTGAACCGCTTTGAATAAGCTTTCCTCGTCTTGGCGATACCGGCATTTTTGGACATGGGGCGGCGATGGTAAAGGAGATGCCCGTTTCAGCAAGGTTTTTTTCACTCTTATATGCACTCTCTGCCATTTTCTTCCCGACTCGACTCTCAAATATGGGAGTCATAAAACTCCCGAATATCAAAAATTAAAGTTGTCTTAATTATCCAAGATTGCTAAATGAGTTGGATTCACGCGGATATTCCATGACTTCCTCTCCCTCCACATCCTCCGCAACTCCTGCAGCGATCGCTGAACTGGAGCAGGGGCTGGAGCACCTCAAGGTGGCCAACTATTACCTCCGCGTCGCACTGGATCAGGTGACCGAAGGGGTCGTGATCGTGGAAAGTGAAGCCAGTGATCTTAAGAGCGGCCAAAAGGTCCTCTTCAGCAATGCCGCCGCCGCCATGCTGGCAGGCGCTACCCCTGAGGCTGGCCTGCGCGGTATGGGCCTGAACGATCTCGTTGCCGACGCCAAAGACGCTGCAACGCTCCAGCACAGCCTTCGGCAGGCCGTGGAACACGGCGGCTGCCATGAATGCGAATGCCAGTTGCAGAGCCTGCGCGCGCAAACACCGGTGCCGAGCAAATGGCGCGTGCGCGCAGTCTTCAACAGCATGCGCAAGCTGCTGAACTTCACCATCCTCATCAGTCCAGCGCAAGTCGCTACCACTGCGGCCAGCGCCAAGCCAGCAGCGGAGGATCTGGACTCACAGTCCGCGCAGATGCGGAAAGACAACCTCGCGGCACTCGCCCAGGGCATCGCTCATGATGTGAACAATCTGCTCGGGCCCGTCACCGTTCGTCTCTCAGCTCTAATTCAGCAGGTGCAGGACCATCCCGCTCTGGCCCAGGAGTTGCAGCTCGTGTTCGCCGGCTTGAAGCGCGCGAAACAGTTCACCTCGCAGGTCGTCACCGCCTCCAAGTCCTCGCCCCGCAAACTGGAGGCCACCGACGTCGCCTCTCTGCTGAGTGACACCGTGGAATTCGCCGGTGCCGGCTCCAACGTGCATGTCTGCGTGCGCAACGACGAGAATCTGCGCCAGGCCGTGGCCGATCCCGTCAAGCTCAGCCAGGTGCTGCAAAATCTCGTCATGAACGGCATCCAGGCCATGCCCCACGGCGGCTACATGGATGTCCAGGCTTTGAACCATCTCGTCGGCCCTGCCGGAGACGGCAAACTCAAGCCCGGCAAGCACGTGCAAATCATCGTGCGGGATCGCGGCTGCGGCATTCCCAAGGAAAATCTCGACCGCCTGTTCCGCGAATCCTTCACCACCAAAGCCGATGGCAACGGCATCGGCCTCACCACCTGCAAACGTTTCATTGATGAAATGGGCGGCGACATTCGCGTGACCTCCACGCCAAACATTGGCACCGAGTTCACCGTTTACCTGCCTGCTACCGCAGGCTCCGGTGGCACCCGCCCCCTCACGCCTGCTGACTCGGCTCCGGTTCCGCTGAAACATGGCAAAGGCAAGGTGCTCATCGTCGATGACGAGGACGACCTCCGCAAAGTCGCCCACATGATCCTCACCCGCTGCGGCTACGAGGTCGTACAGTGTGACAACGGCCAGGACGCCGTGCGCATTTACCAGAGCCTCTTCCGCACCGGCACCCCGCCCGACGTGGTGCTCATGGACCTCACCCTGCGTGGCGGCATGAACGGCACTGAAACCGCCGCAGAGATCCTTCATCTCGATCCTGACGCCCGCGTCGTCTGCACCAGCGGCAGCGTGACCGAAGAAGTGCAGATGATCTTCCTCGAGCGCGGCTTTGTCGGCGTGCTGCCCAAGCCCTACGAAGCCGGGGAGCTCACGCAGATGGTGCATCGCGTGGCCACCATGATGAAACGCCATTGAGCGCAGGATCAGGCGTGCTTGAGTCGTACGTTTCCGCTCATCATGAAAACACGCCGCTTTTTCCTCTCCGGTCTCGCCACCGCCGCCGCCGCCAGCTTCACTCAAACACTGCGCGCCGCGCCTGACCCGAAAAAAGACATCGTCATCGGCCACGGCACTCATCGCTACAAGGTGAACAAGGAGTGGGTGCCAGCAGGTCAGGGCCGCCACCACCCCATTCTCAACTGCCACGAGATGGTGCAGGTTAAAGACGGCCGCCTCTTCATGATCGGCGATCACTGGGACGATCAGATGCTCGTCTTCAATCCCGACGGCACCATCCTCGACTCCTGGGGCGGCGTGTGGCCCGGCGGCCATGGCCTGACACTCTCAAATGAAAACGGCGCAGAGTTCCTCTACGTCACCGACAGCGGCCTCTGGAAGTCCGGCAGCGGCGGCTACCGTCAGACCGGTCGCATCACCAAGATCGACCTCGGCGGCAAAGAAATCTTCTCCATCAGCCATCCCATGAGCGTCGGTGCGTATGAGCCCGACATGATTTTCAATCCCACCGAAACCGCCATCGCCCCCAATGGCGACATCTACGTCGTTGACGGCTACGGCTCGCAGTTTGTCCTGCGCTACGACGCACGCGGCAAGTTCATCCAGCGCTTCGGCGGCAAGGACGGCGTGCCCGCCGAAGAACGCCTCAACAACGCCCACGGTATCGCCATCGACACCCGCCCAGGTGCTGACAGAGCCACCGTCATCGTCACCTCACGCGTTGATAATTGCTTCCGTCGTTTCACCCTCGACGGCAAATACCTCGAAACCCTCGCCGTCCCCGGCGCCATGGTCTGCCGTCCAGTCATCGCCGGGCAGGAGCTCTACGCCGGCGTCTGCTGGTCCAAGACCCCCGAGATCAACAAGCTCCCGCAGAATCCCAGTGGCTTCACCGTCATTCTGGATGCCACCGGCAAAGTCGTCAGCGCCCCCGGCGGCACTGAGCCCGTCTATGAAGACGGCAAACTCAAGCCCCTCATGCAGGCCGAACGCATCTTCGACCACGGCCACGACATTTGTGTGCTGGACAACGGCGATCTTGTGGTGTGTCAGTGGAACGCTGCTCAGACTTATCCCATCAAATTGGAGAAGGTGGCATGAGCACTGCATCGGAAAGCGTGAACTGCGGATCCCCTGCAGTCATTTGCCGATCCGCCTCCGTCTCTTCATCCCTCACCCTGCCCCAGTCCGTTCAACGAAATGAAATACCTCACGATCGTGCGACACGCCAAATCAAGCTGGGCCGAACCCGGCTGCATGGATCACGACCGCCCGCTGAATGAACGCGGAAAAAAGGCCACGCCCGCCGTAGCCACGTTTTTGCACCGCACCTACTTCGCTGGCAACGGCACCCCTGCCCTGCTCCCGCCGCCCGACCGCCTCATCACCAGCACCGCTCTGCGCGCGCTCACCACGGCGCAAATGATGCTTGAGACCTTGGCCCTGCCCCCCGAAAAATTGCAGCTGGACTCCAAGCTCTACTTGGCTGAGGCCGGGCGCATCTTGGAAGTGATGCGTGATTTTGACGAAAGCTGGCGGCATGTGATGATCTTTGGCCATAACCCCGGCATGCACGACTTTGCCGACCGCATCCTGGCTCGGGCAAACATTCCTAAAATGCCCACCTGCACGGCCGTCATCATGGCCTTCCCCCACGAATATTGGGGACTCGCCGACTGGCATGAGGCCCAGCTCATCGGCTACATCACGCCGAAGGCGCTCGAACGACGCTTCCCAGAACTTTATGCGGGAATTTCGCGCGAAGACGGCGAGGATTGAGCGGAAAAGCAGAGGTCACAAGACAGAAATCCCCCCTGAATTTCAGACTAGAGATATACCATCTCATGACTAGGCAGCCGTGGCGCTTTCGGCACCACTGACCTTGCTAATGCGACGGATGGTCACCTTGTCGATGCGCTGACGATCAGTGTCGGTGATCTCAAGCTGATGCTCACCGGATACGAAGTTCTCTCCTTCGACCGGCACATGCCCGAGGCGATGGAGAATGAAGCCGGAAAGAGTACGGTAAACACCTTCATCCACTTCCTCCGTGGGAACCGCAAGGCCCGTGAGGGTCGCCACCTCCTCAATGTTCATCTGGGCATCGGCAATCCACTCACCCTCGCCTTGCTGGCGGGCCTGCGGGCGCTCGCGCTGGTCTTGGTCGGGCATGGAGCCGAGAATTGCCTCCATCATGTCATTGAGCGTCACTAAGCCTGCCACGCCGCCAAACTCATCCACCACCAGAGCCTGGTGGCGGCGCTGCTTGCGGAACTCCTCGATCACCCGTGGGCAGGACATCGTCTCCGGCACAAACAACGGCACCGTCAGCAGCGGTTCCAGCTGAATTGACCCGCCACCCTGCTGCTGCATCTTCGACCACAATGACTTGATCGCTATAATGCCCTGCACGTTGTCACGAGTACCACGGTGCGCCGGGAAATACGAGTGGCCGCTGGCGGTGATCTTTCGGCAGTTCTCCTCGTCACTTTCGTCGAGATTGATCCAAATGATGCTGTTTTTCGGCGTCATCACGTCACTGGCCAGGAGATCGTCGAGCTCAAGCACCCCCTCCACCATTCGCTGCTCCCCCGGCTTGAAGACACCGGACAGCGTACCCTGATGTATCATCGCACGCACCTCCTCCTCTGACACGCCAGGCTCAGTGCCAGGAACCGCCCCGAACAAGCGCGCGATGAGGCCGCTGGTGGCATCCAGCAGATTCACCAGCGGGGAGGTCAGGCGCGACAACGCGGCCATCGGCGGACTCAGGCGGATAGCGGTGCTTTCCGGTGATTGAATGGCAAGGCGTTTGGGCACCAGCTCCCCAATGACCACAGTCAAAAAGGTGATGATGCTCACCACAATAATCGTTGCCACCGTCTCCGCCCAGGCGTGCAGGTACGGCATTTGGGCCAGCACCGGGGTCAGGTCATTAATCAACTTGCCGCCACTGGAGGCTCCGGCCAGGGTGCCCACCAAGGTGATGCCCACCTGCACGGTGGAAAGAAAAACACCGGGATTCTCCACCAGCGCCAGAGCCGTGCGTGCGCCTCTCACATCCTTGTCAACAAGGGGCTGCAGCCGCGCCCGGCGGGAGGAAACAACGGACATCTCCGCCATGGAAAAGATCCCATTGGCTATCAGCAACGCAAACAAAAGACCCAGCTCAAAAAGAATTCCAGTCATTGCCTGCAACCAACCGCCGAATCACGCTTTCCGCAATGACAACGCGGCATTGTATTGCCGCCCCTCTCCCCAGCCACACATCCGGCTCCGGTGCTCACTCGGCCGCCACCCAATCCACTTCTTGAAGGTGTTGCTGAACACAAACGGGTTCTGATACCCCACCTCATGCGAGATCGTCTCGATCTTCAAATTCGTCGTGCTCAGCAGTTCGGCGGCCTTTCGCATCCGCAGCCACGTCACATGGTGCATCGGCGTGCGCCCCAGTGCCTTCCGGCACAACCGGCGCAGGTGCTCGGCACTCACGTGCGCCTGATGCGCCAGCTCGTCCAGCGTCCAGTCGTAGCCGACATTGGCGGAGACTTTTTCCCAGATTCGGTGCAGTCGGTCATCCACCTGCCATGGCTGCGCAAAACGCTCGACGTAAGACTGGATCAGTTCGACCCCATGAAACATCGCCGCCGGTTTGGCATCGTGACCGGCTTCCTCAATCAGTCCCTCAATCGCATGCCACAACGCCGCACCCGCAAAGGGTGCCATGAGCGGTGAACTGCTGCTCAGGATCGGCGTCTGCTCCGGCTGCTGCTCGTAGCGCACCCAGCAGCAGCGCCAGATCTTGCCCGGCACCGCATGAAAGGCGTTCACCATGAAAGGCGGCAGCGCCACGGCCATGCCCGCGCTGCATTTCTTCCACACCCCATCCACCAGCACACGCCCCTCCCCTTCCAGACAGGCCAGAAAATACAGCCCGCCCTGGTGCATGCGCACGATGCGGTACGGCGCACGCGCCGTCATCACCCCCGCATGCGCGATGCGGTGCGTCGCCAGCGTACCACACAGCGGCGCGCTGCGCAGCCAGGCACGCGCATCCCTCTCCGACCCCCGCACCATCCGGTACTCCGTGTCAGCGCCGTGTGTGTGCGTTTCGGATAGCTCTTGGATGGCGGCGCGGGCGTGCATAGGGCGGAGTTTACGGTTGTTTACAATTCTTGACCGCAGTTGACGATGGTTGCAAACCACTCTCATCCACCGTCAACTATCGTAAACCACCTTCAACCTCATCAAGTCATGCCCAATCCCTGGACCGGAATCGGAAATCCCTACTCGAAGCAAGAAGTCGTGGACCGTCTCAAAGCCACCCGCGCCAAAGGTGAGCCGATCATCGCTGCGGGCGCAGGCACAGGCATCAGCGCCAAGTTCATCGAAAAGGGCGGGGCAGACCTCATCATCATTTATAACAGCGGTCGCTTCCGCATGATGGGCCACGGCAGCACCTGCGGCCTCATGGCCTATGGCGATGCCAACGCCATCGCCATGGAGATCGGCGAATACGAAGTCCTGCCCGTGGTCAAAGAGATTCCTGTGGTCTGCGGCGTGCACGCCACCGACCCCCGCCGCCGCATGTGGCACTGGCTGGGCCGCGTGAAGGAAATGGGATTCTCCGGTGTGAACAACTTCCCCACCCACACCATCGTTGACGGCCATTTCCGCGGCGTTCTGGAAGAAACCGGGATGAGCGTGGAAAAGGAGTTCGAAATGATCGGGCTCGCTACGAAGATGGACATGTTCAGCATCGTCTATGTGGCCACGCCTGAGGAGGCCATCAAAATGGCCAAAAACGGTGCAGACGCCATCATCGCCCACGTCGGCACCACCGTCGGCGGCAGCATCGGCGTCACCAATGCCGTGGTCAGCTGGGACCACACCGTGAAAGTCACCCAGGACATCATTGATGCCGCAAAGAGCGTGAATCCAAATGTGTTCACTCTCACCCACGGCGGACCGATCAACACGCCCAAGGACGTGGAGTTCATCCTCAGCAAGACCTCGGCGGACGGTTTCGTCGGTGCCAGCAGCCTGGAACGCATGGGTGTGGAAGATTCGCTGACCACCCTGACCCGCGAGTTCAAACGCGTCCCCATCGGCCATTAGCCCCCGTCTTTATCCTATATAAGGGAGGGTTTAGGCCTGCGATTCGCATTTTGCAAAAAAATTACCGGCGTGTATGGTCGGACTCGCGTTACTTAGTTGTAACAACCCTCGCACATGTCCGACGACCCCTTCAACAATCGCCCCGACGTCCCCAACCGTCGCAATCAAGATCCTCAGTTCAACTGGCGTGGCTTCATGCTTTTCGCCCTCGCTATCACCCTGCTGATCTCGGGCTTCATGATGAACAAGGGCCTGACCGGCAGCCGTAAGGTCTTCAACTACGCGGAATTCAAGGCCGTTGTCGAAAACAACGCCATTGATCCCAATCAGAAGCTCGAACTGGTCAATCTCGACACCACCTCCGAGCAAACCATTCGCGGATGGTATTTTCCTGCACTCGCCCCCAAGACCCTGCAGGCTCCGAAAGCGGGTGAGTCAGAAACGGCATCTCCCACCGAACAGAGCAAGCCCGTCCTCCCCGAGCCCGCCAAGGAAGAAACCGCCAAGACTCCCGCCGCCAGCACGGCTTCCGGAGAATCCAAACAATTCACCGTCGCGGTGAACATCGAGTTCCAAAAAGAGGAACTCCACAAGTTGTTCGACGCCCACAAGCTCGTGCTCATCCCCGTGTATGAAAACGAAATGTGGTCATCCCTCATCGGCTTCCTCCTGCCGCTGCTGGTCATCCTCGCCTTCTTCTACTTCCTCGTCCGCCAGCAGCTTCGCAGCGCTGGCCGTGGTGCCATGAGCTTCGGCAAGAGCAAGGCCAAGATGCTTGCCCAGGACCGCAACAAGGTCACCTTCAAGGACGTGGCCGGTGTGGAAGAAGCCAAGGAAGAAGTGCAGGAAATCGTCGAGTTCCTCAAGGACCCGAAGAAGTTCCAGCGCCTCGGCGGCAAGATCCCCAAGGGCGTCCTCATGACCGGCCCTCCCGGCACCGGCAAAACCCTGCTGGCCAAAGCCATCGCAGGCGAGGCCGATGTCCCCTTCTTCAGCATCAGCGGCTCAGACTTCGTCGAAATGTTCGTCGGTGTCGGCGCCAGCCGTGTGCGTGACATGTTTGAGCAGGGCAAAAAGAACGCCCCCTGCATCATCTTCATCGACGAAATCGACGCTGTGGGCCGTCATCGCGGTCAGGGCATGGGAGGTGGTCACGACGAACGTGAACAGACTCTCAATGCGTTGCTCGTGGAGATGGACGGCTTCGACACCCAGGAAGGCATCATCATCATCGCCGCCACCAACCGCGCCGATGTGCTCGACCCCGCCCTCCTGCGCCCAGGCCGTTTCGACCGTCAGGTCACTGTTAACCTCCCCGACGTGAAGGGCCGCGAGGAAATCCTCCGCGTTCACGCCAAGAAAGTGAAGCTGGCAGACAGCGCCGACCTGTCCAAGATCGCCCGTGGCACTCCAGGATTCTCCGGAGCCGAGCTGGCCAATCTTCTCAACGAAGCCGCCCTGCTCGCCGCACGCAGAAACATGAAGTCCATCACCAATCCCGAGCTCGAAGAAGCCCGTGACAAGGTGCGCTGGGGCCGTGAACGCCGCAGCATGGCTCTAACTGAGAAGGAAAAGGAAAACACTGCCTATCATGAGGCCGGCCATGCCATCCTCAACGAAGTGCTGGAACACACCGACCCGCTCCACAAAGTCACCATCATCCCGCGTGGCCCCTCGCTCGGCGTCACGATGATGCTGCCGGAGGAAGACAAGTTCACCCACCGCAAGAGCGAGCTCATCTCCAATCTCATCGTCACCATGGGCGGTCGTGTGGCCGAAGAAATCCAGTTTGGCGATGTCACCAGCGGAGCCAGCGGCGACATCCGCATGGCCTCCCGCATCGCCCGCAGCATGATCTGCTCCTGGGGCATGAGCACCAAGCTCGGCATGATCGAGTACGGCGAAAACGAAAGCAACGCCTTCATGGGTCGTGGCAGCAGCAACTACAGCGAGGACACCGCCCAGAAGATTGATGAAGAAGTGAAACGCCTCATCGACGAAGCCTACGCCAAAGCCAAGGAAGTCCTCCTCCAGTACAAGGACAAACTCGACGTTCTCGCCCACGCGCTGCTCGAGTACGAAACACTCGACGGTGCCCACATCAAAGAAATCATGGCTCACGGCCGCCTCCTCAATCCACCGGAAAACAAGAGCAAGCCACCACCACCGCCGCCCCTTCCCAAAGCTCCCGACGCACGCCCAGTGAAGCGTGAAGACGAAGACGAAAGCGGCATGGCCCCAGGCCTGACCGGCGTGCCTGCTTGACCAGGCAAGGGATCATCTTGATCCCTTCAATTCAACACTCATCAAAGGGGGATCAGCAATGATCCCCCTTTTGCCTACCATTCAATTGAAGCGGGATTCCCTTCTTTTTGAGAGGCCTGTACTCCGACAGAACCACTTGGAGTCATGACAACTCCTAGCTTCCGCCACCCCTGTTCTTCAGCTCCAACGGAGCTGCGTAATACAGCCAAGGGATGCCGAGCCCTAGCGAGTGCTTCCCTGGGTACAGAAAAACACGATCGGAAAGCAAACCCAGCGAATCGACGCACCCCACGTCCACCAGCGGCGTTTGCAAAGACCTCCGCCGCACGTTCACGCCGCGATCAGACAACGCTCTTACCAGCAGCCTCCACTCTCGCTCGAACTCCACTCAGCCCCCTTCTTCATTTCAGCCGCAGCACCAGCCGCACCGCATCCAGCCGCAGCGTGGTGGCCCCAATCGCCGCCGCCAGCGCGTCCCTCTGCTCACGCAAGGCAACGATCTCCTCAGGCCGCACATGCGGATTGCGCGCCTGCAAATCTTCCAGGCGGGAGATCTCCTCATCCATCTGCTTGCGCATGGCCGTGCTGGCACGCTGCTGCAGCGTCTTGAGCTGCGCTTCGGCAAGCTGCCGCGCTTTGCCCAGCATGGTGGGCAGCAGCTTGTGGCGGACAGTTTCGTTTTCCACGGTGCGGGTCGGATCTCCCGGCGCGAGCTTCGCGCGGGTGAAGCCAGCATCAGCACTCAAATCGCGACCCTGATGATCAACAGCCACCCGCAGCGGCATCGCCGGCATGAACCGCGTGGCATGCAGGGCAGGCGGCGCAATGCACTCAGCAATAAAACAGGTCTGCAGCACCAGCCCTTCGCCACCCGAGGCCTTCCAAAAGGCGAATCCAGCATTGCCCGCATGCGAGCCGAGCAGCACATCGAGAGCCGCACAAACAAGCGGATGATCCCACGTGAGAAACGCCTCATGGTCACGGGAGAGCGCACGCTCACGATCAAAGGAAAAAGTAAGCCCTTCCTCCGGCAACGAAGGCAGCGCGTCCGTAATCAGATTGTCAGGTCGAATGTACCACGTGCGGTGCGTCATCTCCTCCACATGCATGCCGAAATGATCCAGCAGGCGGATGAAGAATCGCTCGAAATCGAGCCCCGCATCCACATCTCGAATACGCTCGATCATACGCGCGGCGAGGCGCGGCTTGCACGAGTTCAGTTCCAGCAGGCGGTTGTGTCCGCGTTCAAGTTTCTGCCTCACTTCCAGCCGCAGCACCTTCGAGCGACGAATACAATCATCGACCTTCTTGCCGTCGAACTCAGCGCACAGACTTTCGATCTCCGCAGCAAAGCTGTGCAGCAGTTGCGTTGCCCCCTGCAGGCTGTGCTCAAAAGCGTCGAGCCCTTCATGATACCAGCGCGCCAGCACCTCCCCTTCACTGCCAGCGATAAACGGCACATGAATGTTGATGTCCCCCTTTTGGCCGATGCGATCCAGACGCCCGATGCGTTGTTCCAGCAGCTCAGGATCGCGCGGCAGATCATACAGCACAAGATGCTGCGCGAACTGAAAATTGCGCCCTTCACTGCCGATCTCGGAACACAGCAGAATGCGTGCACCTTCGGGATCCGCAAACGCCGCAGCGTGCCGGTCCCGCTGCATCAGTGTGAGTCCTTCGTGAAACAGCACCGCATGCACATTGATCTCACGCAGCAGTCGCTCATGGGTGTCTTCAGCAAGCTTACGTGTGCGGCAGATGAGCAGAACCTTGGCCTCGCCCAGCTCACGCAGAGTCGCCGCCAGCCAGCGGATGAGTGTGTCTTCCCGCGTCGCACCCGTCTCAAGCACCAGCGGCAGCAGATGGCACTTACGTGGTGGGAATCCCTGAATGACCGCACGCGTGTTCCGAAACATCACGCGACCCGTGCCAAATTCATCCAAAAGGTCCGCCACAAGGCGCTGACGTGCCGTTTCATCGCCTCCTGCAAGCTGCGCGGCATGCTGCTGCACACGGGGCGAATGGCTGGCAAAGAGCTCCCGATCAGCCTCACTCATGAGGCCGCCCTTCAGGATCCGATCAACAACCTCCGCCACCTGCTCATACCGGGTGGATTCAGCAAGGAAAGCGTTCAGGTCCCCATAGCGATCCGGGTCCAGCAGCCGCAGCCGGGCAAAGTGCCCTTCAGCACCGAGCTGCTGCGGCGTGGCCGTCAGCAGCAGCACGCCCGGCACACGCTGGGCGATGGCTTCGACCACCTGATAAGCGACACCCGGCGCTCCGACCGCCCATTCAAGATGGTGCGCTTCATCAACGATGAGCAGATCCCAGGCCGCGTCCGCAGCCTGCTGCGCACGCTTGGGCGAACCGCTGAGAAGTGACAGCGGGCAGAGCACCAGCTGGCTGTCGAGAAAGGGGTTCCCCTCAGGATCTCCCGTTTCGATGGCAGCACAACGCTCTTCATCAAACAGGCTGAACATCAAATTAAACCGCCGCAGCAGCTCGACGAACCACTGATGCGGCAGCGCATCAGGCACCAGCACCAGAATGCGTGAAGCACGACCGGTGAGGTTCAGGCGGTGAAGGATGAGACCAGCTTCAATCGTCTTGCCCAGCCCCACCTCATCCGCGAGCAATACTCGTGGCAGCAGGCGGCCAGTGACGTCGGCGGCAATCGACATCTGGTGCGGGATGGGATCGACCCGCCCCCCGATAAAGCCACGCACCGGCGAAGCCTGCATACGGCAGCGCCATTCGACCGCCTCAGCACGCAGCGCAAAAGCCTGCAGATCATCAATGCTCGCGGCGAGCAGCCGCTCCTCGGGTCCGCCGAGGCTCAGAGTGTCCGCGAGGTCGGCCTCGGGGATGCTTCGCTTACCGCAGAGGTAGATCAACGCACCATCGATGGCGCTCACGGAGTCGATTTGCAGTTCCGCACCATCGCGCAGGCTGATTTTGTCGCCGGCCCGGAAGCTGGCGCGCCGCAGCGGCGCCCCATTGCGGGCGTAGCGGCGCTTTTCGCCTGCGGCAGGAAAGCGCAGATCAATGAAGTTGCCTTCGAGGCTGCTGACGATGCCGAGACCCAGTTCGGGCTCGCTTTGACTGATCCAGCGCTGGCCGGGTGCGGGGGCTTCCATCAATACCAATTCTTTAACTGTTCCTATTTACCAAACAAACGTTTGAAGAAAGATTTCTTCTTCGGTTCCACCGGGGCCTGCTGCTGTGCAGGGACGGCCTGCTGGGGTATCATCTGCCCAGGAGCCGCACTGTTGGTAAAATCAATCACCCCAGGCTTGATCGAGGGCGCAGCGCGAGGATCCACATTGACGACTTTCGGCTTTTTTGCGGCTCCCTGCGCATCGTATTCATACACCACCTGCTGGTAGCACTGCCCGCTGAGATTGAAGGATCGCATCTCCGTGGCGCGCCCGTATGCATCAAAATAGACCTGGGAGCGCGCGACAAGGTTGCCACGTCCGTCGTAGATGTGGCCCTGAGTGGGCAGCCCCCGCTCATTGAGCAGATAGTGCTTCTTGGCAACGAGTGCTCCACCAGCGTTGTAGGTGGACTCGATGAGTTCGTTGGTGGTTTTGTCCACGACGGTCTCTGAATGCGAGTTGTCCGGGTGGTAGGTGCTCTTGGCCACAATGGGCGTCCCCGCTGGGGCGGCAGGTTGCGCGAAAGCAGAGGTCACCCAAAGAAGGACAAAAAAAGCAGAGCAGGATTTCATGACAGAAACGAAGATAACGTCAGAATAACGCCCCCCTTCCTCCTCGACAACGACAAATCCCAACTTCATCCCTCTTCCTTGCGTCATGTTTTCCTCCACCGATCCCTGCTGGGCTGAATTTCTCACTCAAACCATCTCAGAATTCGGCTGCACCACAGGCACGCTTCATCGGCATGACCCGGCTGACCGCCACCTCAAACTGGTGGCGCAGAAGGGCATTCCAGAAGCCCTCATGCCGATCATTCAATCGATCCCCGTGGGCAAAGGCATCGCAGGAGTTGCCGCTGAACGCCAGGAACCCGTGGAAATGTGCAATCTCCAAACTGACACCTCCAACGTGGCCAGAACTGGCGCGAAACAAACCCAAGTTCAGGGCACACTGGCCGTGCCGGTGATGGATGGAGTGCGCCTTTGTGGCACACTCGGCATCGGCAAACTGGTGCCCTATGATTTTACAGCAGAAGAAATAGAACGCCTGATGCACGCAGCCCGCAGTATCGCCGCAAAACTTCTCCCCGCCTGATTTCACCAGACCACAAAAACGCCCGGTCCGCTTGTTGCAAGCGTGACCGGGCGTTTTGCTAAAGTTCAATCAGATGGAACTGCGACGGCGACGGCGGAGGAAGACACCCAGCAATCCGAACATCAGCAGCAGCATGCGGGAAGGCTCAGGGACAACAACCAGAACACCATAGGTGGTGAAGGCGCTGACATCCCAGGCCAGCCCTGCTCCAAGCCCTGCAAGATCAAGGTCACCAGCAATCACACTGGTGCTTGCATCATAAGTGTTGAAAGCCCCGACACTGAAGCCACCGCTCAGGCCGGCACCCGCCCAGTCAATGAGATTGAAGACCTGGCCTTGCTGCGCTGAAACAGTGCCGACCGCGCTCACCACGATGGAACCCTGACCCCAGGCGCCGCCAGAGCGATTCCCCACACTCAGAGTGCTGCTGTTGCCACTGAGATTGATGAAGTCAGCATTAGTGGAGGTTGCTGGAGCACCCTTCGTGTAAACATCAGCACCTGCACCCAGAGCGTCAAAGTACTCCAGAGCGGTGGCGTAGCTGGTGCCGCCAATGTTGAAAGTGGTGCTGTAGTCTGTCACAGCAGCAGTGGTCGGAGTGGTGATGCCCAGCTGAATCTGCGAACCCGTGGCCACCGTCAGCGCCGTGTTATCAGCAGTGATCGTCAGTGTGCCCTTGTCTGCATTCGCGGAGGTCAGACCTGGGGTCAGAATACCGACGCTGTTAATGCCCCCCACCGTGACCGCACCCGCGATGATGCCAGTGGTGGCACCGTCGCCTGCACCGGCAAGAACTGCCGCGTTGGTCAGCACACCACCGGTTTCACCCACGATCACCGATCCGGTGCCAGTCAGGCTGCCTGTGACACGCAGCTCACCATTTTTGACGGCGGTGGCACCAGAGTAGCTGTTGCCAACGGTGGACAAGGTCGTGACACCCGTGCCGGTCTGAGCGAATCCACCCGCACCCGTGATGGCGCTGGCGCTGAAATCAGTCCCCTGCGCGACGGCATTGCTGCGGTTGATCGCAAAGACCGCCCCCGTGCCGACACTGACCGTGCTGGTAGTGGCGAGTGAGCCCGTCGTGCCGCCATTGCCGAGCTGCAAGGTGCCTCCCGAAATCGTCGTTGCGCCGCTGTAAGTGTTCACCGTGGCGGCAGAGAGGATCACCGTGCCCGCACCGACCTTGGTCAGGCTCATGCCAGTGCCGGAAATCACGCCACTGATGGTCAGAACGTCCGCGGCGTTGGCGACGCCAACGGAACTGCTGGTTACCATAGCGACTGCGCCACTCACGGTGGCAACTCCTGTGCCGGTGAGGGCACCATTTCCACCTACCCCGTCGCCGTTCAAATTCACCGGTGTTTCTGCCACGGTCACGCCATTGATGTTGAGCGTAGCACCGTTGGCGACGGTGACACCACCCGCCACGGTTCCTAGACCGAGGGCATTGGAGACAATCACCGTGCCGCCGTTGATGGTGGTGGCTCCCGTGTAGGTGTTGGCATTGTTGAGGGTCAGGGTGCCTGAGTCGGTCTTGATCAAAGTGCCTGCAGCCGTACCAATAATCCCGTTGATCACTGTGTTTCCGGCACCTGCCACAGTCAGGGCGAAAGCACCACTGATGCCGCCATTGATGCTCAGGGTTCCTGCGTCCGACTGGAGGGTCGAAGCGCTGCCGAGGGCGACCGTGCCGCTGTAGATGTTGTCACCGCTAAGGTTGCGGAGTGCGCCACTGTTCGAGGCACCGCTTCCATTGAGGGTCAGCGCCTCACCGAAGATGTTGATGCCGCCCTGAAGTTCCAGAGATGCCCCATTGGCGACCGTGGTGGCTCCACCCGTCGTGCCAAGTGCCAGACTGTTGGCGATGCTCAGCACACCAGCGCTGACAGTAGTCAAACCGGTGTAGCTGTTGAGTCCGCCGAGAACCAGAGTGCCTGCGCCATCCTTGGTGATCGCCGTACCACTCACAGCGCCATTGATCGTAAGCGCGTTGGCCGAGTTAACCGTGATGGTCGCGGTTGCTGCGCTAAGGGCCACGCTGCTGTTGATGGTCGCAGCACTGGAAAGTGCATCCGTGGTGATTCCATTGGCAATGGTAAGTGTGTAACCACCGTCACTGTTGAGCACCACCGCATCTCCAGCGCTTGCTGCATTCACCGTGAGGCTCTTGATGCTCATGTTCGCACCCAGCACCATGTTGTTCTGGTTCGTATTGCTGGTGGCAGAGAGGAAAACATCCGTGCTGACATTCGGCACAAGTCCCGTAGCGGTGCCAGCCAGATCCGTAGCCCAGTTGCTGGCCGTGGAACCATTGGAAACCGCCCACACATTGGCCGCACCACTGTAGCCGCCCTTCCAGTAAGCAGCCGTGAGCGCTGTCGCCGATGCTGTGTTGAAATACACCAACGTGTCAGTGGCCGTGATGCTGGTGACCTTGAAATCGGTGACGTTGTAGAGATTGCCCACCGAATAAGTGCCGGAGCTGCCATTGGTGTTCACCAGGCCACCGGAAGCAGCAGCGAGGATCGTGGAGGTGGCTCCCGGAGTCTGCCCGCTAAGGAAGTATGCGTCCACGGTGACATTGCCAGTGACCAGAGCCTTGGCACCAGTGTTCAAGAGAATGCTGCTGCCAGTGGTTCCTACTTCAACACCAAGACGGCTGCCCCCTGCGAGAGTGAGGATGGTGCCGGTATAAGGTGCCAGTGTCAGCACCCCGCCAGTGGTGCCGGTCAGCAGATTGAAGGTCGCTCCGCTCGCAACCGTCAGCGAGGAGGTGCCGGAAATACCGTCGATGGCACCAGCGGTGACATGACTGACCTCCATCACTCCGCCGTTCACCGTGGTGCTTCCTGTGTAGGTGTTCAGGTTGGTGAACACGAGCTTCTTGCTGCCACCTTTGACGACGTTGATGTTGTTCTGCACGACACCGCTGTAGGAACTGTCCGTCGTTGGTGTGACGGTGAGCGTGTTCATCACCGTCGCGCTGTTGGTGATGAAACCGGCGGAACTACCGAAGACATCACCCGTGATGACGGAGCTGTTCAGATTGCCAATGGAGGCATTGAACCCACCGAGATCAAGCACACCACGGCTGGAAGTAGTGACATTCGTGCCGTTGGGCAGGGCGGCGGTCGAAGCCAGCCGGAGGGTGCCGTTGGCGATGTTCGTACCACCATTGTAAGTGTTTGTGCCCGAGAGGATCACCGTGTCGAGGCTCTGCTTGGTCAGACTGCCTGCACCACTGATATTGCCCTTGATCTCAAGGATCGCGCCACGGGCGGTATCGGTCAGCTCGCTGCTGTTGTTGATATCGGAGCCGACACCAGTGGTCAGGGTGGTCGTGCGTCCGTTGTCGGTGCCGTTCGGGCCATCGGTGAAGGCGTTCTGGCCGACGAACGAGTTGCCAAGCAGGTTGATGCTCACACCGGCCCCCAAGGTGCGGAAGACCGTGCCAGTGTTACCACTGGAGACATCATCGCTGCGGAGGAATCCTTCGATGGCGCCACCGTTGATCTGAATTGTGGCCACCGTGGTGTTCTGATCGGCGTTCACTTGGAGCGAGCCCGCTCCGAGGTTGATCGTGCCGCTGCGGGCATTGTCCACGCTCCAGCGTTCGATGGAGCCGGCCTCGTAGGTCACGGCCTTCGTGAAGCCGGTGGTGAGAATGTCGAGGACACCGTAGCGCCGCGCGATGATGCTGGCAGCATTAACAAGAGCATTGGCGTTGGTGACGCCGAGCGCACCCTGTTCGATGCTGACGTTGCCGGTGAAGCTGGTGTTATTGCCGCCGACCCAGAGGTAACCGTTGCCCCACTTGATGAGGTCGCGGCTTCCGTTCAGGCCAGTGACGTTCAGCCCGGAACCCGTGGCACCAGAGGTGATCTGGTTGTTCACAGCCGCCGCGTTGATGTCGAGGATTGAGCCACCCGTACCAGTGAGGTAGAGCGTTCCTGCATTCAACACGGAACGGGTGTTGCCGGTTTGCACACGCAGACGTGCTGGTGAGAGCCCTGTCGTGTCAGTCGAGAAGGACTCAAGCTCACCAATGCCGACGGCACTGTCAGTCAGGTTCGGCGTCGACACGATGATCGTGTTGTCCACCGCGATGATGCGGCCCATCGTGTATTGTCCGTTGAGCGAACTGCCGGGCTGGGCCAGCAGGTTCAGCGTGGTCCCGGCAGCGGTGGCTGTGCCGCTGGCGTTGAGGGTGATCGTGCCGCCGTCGCCGGAAGCACCGAAGGTGTTCAGGGTCAGGGCACCGCCGTTGACGGTCCAGTTGCCAGAGAAGCCCGCGCCGTTGGCGGCGGCGGTCTGGTCTTTGCCGATGATCAGAGCGCCTGCGCCGAACTTCGTCATGCTGCCAGCGTAGATGTCTCCGGTGAGCGTCGTCGTGCCGGTGTTGTAGATGATGCCTTCCTTGTCGCCATTATTGCCGAACTTCAGGTTGGTCGCGATCGTCGGCGTGCCGGTGGTGATGATACCGCCGCGCTCCGCGTCGGTGGGACCGTCGGCGAAGGTGAGGGTGTTGTATTGGCCGACACCGCTGCTGATGTTCTGGTTGGTGCGCAGCGCATAGACCGTCTGATCCTGGGTGAGAACCATGGCGGCGGTGGTGATGTCCACCACGCTGGTGCCCGTTGTGGCTGCCGTGAAGGTGCCCGCGTTGAAGGTGTTGCTGTAAGTGCCATTGACAAAGCCGTTGGCACCGTAGTTCACGAATGTGTTGTCGGTGGTGTTGACGTAGTAGGCGGGCTTGATGCCGCCGACGATGGCTCCGGTGCTGGTTCCTGTGACGACGACCCGCTCCGAGTCATTGTTGCCCGCCACACCTAGGTTCCCGGTGGTGGAGATAAGGGAAAGCGTGCTGCCAACACTCGAGCGAGTGAGGTTGGACGTCGTCAACTGCATGTCACCGGCGGCAACGCCCTTCTGAACCTGGATCGAGGCACCCCTGGAGAAGGTGATGTCGCCCACCACTTCCGTCGAAGTTTGAGCGGCAACGTTCACCGAGCGCAGGTAGAGCCGCGCGCCATCCAGATTGATCGCTGTGGTGTCAAACCAGCGGTTCTGGGTGGAGGATTCATTGTCCAGCCAGAGCACTGATCCGGGGTGGAAGTTGACGACGTATTGATTGGCCGTTCCCGCGAAGTTGAGCATCGTTGCGCCGCTGTAGAGGCGGAGCTGGCCGAAGATATCCACCGCGCCACCGTTGCCGAGCGGGCCGTTGGCACCCGAGGTCGCGGTGCGTGTCAAGAGGCTGGAGGAGCGGCTGATGATGGTGCCGCCTGTGTAAGTATGAAGGTCGAAGGTGTCCGTTTCGCCACTGTTGCCGTTGCCGGCTTGGCTGCCAAATAGCACACGTGTGCCCGCAGTGGCCCCTTCGACGAAGACACCCATGTTCCCCGCTGCCGTCGAATTGAAGTTCACCCGAGAGCCGCCGCCGCCGATGCGGTAGAGGTTGTCGGCGCCCACTCCGAGCGTCTCAGCGGTGTAGTCGGAGTTGGCGGTGGCACCAAGGAAGGAGCGTCCGTTGCCGATGAGCGCGAGATTCAAAGGATTGGCGTTAGAGACCTGAAGTGCCAGCACCCCATTCGAATTGCTGCTCAACGCATTCTGCACATAAGCCTGATTGAAGGCCGCATTCGACATGCGGAAGAGAGACATCTGCGAACCGGAGCTGAGCAGTTCCACCTGACCGGTGCCAAAGTTGATATTGGCCGGGTTGGTGAGGAAGATGCCGCCCGTCGGATTGATCCGGATCGTGCTCCCACGCAGCATCGCATCCAGGTTCATGGCTGTGGTGTTCTCGCTGTTGACATCACCGAAGCGCAGCAGACCGCCGTTGATCACGAGGCCGAGTCCGTTGGCGCTCGTCGAGCCAGCGTAGAGTCCGCCGAAAGTGCTCGCGGCGCTGTTGAGCCAGAGGCTGTCGCCGCCGCCCTTGATGATGGCCTGGCCAATGCTGCCCCGAGTTGAACCTGCTCCGTCGTTGATGACACCGTTCAGGAGTAGCAGTGCGGTGCTGACATTGAGCAGCGGTGTCCCGGTCAGATTGGTCACCCCGTTGATTTCCAAGCCGTAAGTGTTGCCGCCAGTCACCGACAGCGTGGAGCTGCCGATGGTGAGATTCTTGAAGGCAAGAAGTTTGTTCGTCGCGGCGCTGGCGATGTTTTTGTTCACATCGATCGTGCTGCTGCCGTTGATGATCAGGTTGTTGCCGGTCGCATTGGTACCGATGACGTAGCGCTCGCGGGTTGTCGTGTTCGCTCCGTCGATCCGGAGATTGAGTACCCCCGAATACAGTGTCACATCGCCTGCTCCGATACCGCCATTATTGATGCCGCTGAAAAGCGTGGCAAAGCTCGCTGGCGTGCCCGTGGTGGTGCCGCGCACGGTGATCGAACCCTGGACGTTCTGGAGGCCACCACTGAAGGTGTTGATGCCGTTGGCGAAACCCGTGTTGCCATTGCCCAGTTCGAGCGTGCCGCCGCCGGCGTGGACGAGCGTTGCTCCGCCAGTGACCAAGCCATTAATGATCAGGTTCGGGTCGGTGCGGATGAAGTTGTAAGCGGGTGCGCCTTCCATGGTGGCGGCGCTGAGGGCCAGCGGGCCATTGACTTGGACACTGAGATTGTTCGCCGCGTTGTTGACCAAAAGGGTCTGCCCCTGCTCGCCTGGAGAACCGCCGAAGCGGATGCCGCCGGTGAGGATGTTGAGGGGAGAGCCAGTGTTGGCAGGGCCGCGGTCACCGTTGAGGACTGCATACGGATTGCCTTCACCGATGACAAGCCCGAGGTTGTAAACCGTGCTGGTGGTGTCCGAGCGGAGCTGGAGATTGCCACCGAAGCTGTTGATGACGACGAGACCGTTCGTACCCGCATTCATCTGCGCCAGGGAAGCCGTGCCACCGAGGTTGGCCTGCACAATCGTCGATCGGAAGGCGATGCTGCCTTGGTTCACGATCCAGTTGCCATTGAAGTTCGCCTGCGGGGAGTCGATAATCAAAGTGCCCGCGCCCTGCTTGACGATGTTCGTGGCATTGGTGATCTGGCCGGTGGTCAGCGAGGTCGTTCCAGGTAAGGTCGTCGAGATCACGCTCGTGGCCGCAGCACCGATGATGAAGGTGCCGTTGTTGTAGATGTTCAACTCCTTCGCAACGGGTCCGACATCGATGCCTGGGACGAAGCTGATGGCGTTAAGGGCAATGATGCCGCCGCTTTGCACACGGATACGATCCGTGGCTGCCGCCGTGGTGTTGTTGGCGATGCTCAAGGTGGTGTCGAGGCGAAGCGCATAGGTGTCGAGGACGAGCCCGCCGCCCCCGGTGATGCTCGAGGCAACGTTGCTGAGTGTGCGCTCGGTGGGCACCACGGTCCCGTTGGCTATCAGGCCCGTGCGGATCGCATCGAAGCCCGCGTTCACAAAGCCATTATCCGCCGTGTAGGTGAGGAATTGGCCATCCGTGGCGTTGACAATCCAAGGAGCCACCATGCCATTGGTGATGCCACCGAGGGCCACGAGGCCATTAGCCCCGATGCCGCTGAAGAGCTTCACGCGCTCATCGCTGCCCAGAACGCCGCCGGTGACCGGGTTGATCTGGAGCGAGGCCGCGTTGCCGGAAATGGCGAGGCCGTTGTTAGTCTGCGTGAGACGGGTGATGTCCACTCCGGCGCCGCCGCCAACGATAAGGCTCACGGTGCGATCAATAAGATCACGCTGGACAGCGAGCTGACCAAACTTGCCCACGGTCACGTCACCGACATTTTCCGTCACTTCAATGTTGCGGTTGCCGATGAGACGAATCGTGGAGTTATTCAGGGCAATGGCCTCATTGTCGAGCCAGCGGCCCTGGCCGCCGTAGCCTTCGAGCTTGGTGGTGGCGAGCAGGCCGGTGGAGTAGTCGAAGCGCACTTCCGAGGTGTTGCGAAGAGTGACTTGGGCCAGCATGGCCGTGCCAGCCGCATCGAGGAAGGTGCCGCCCAGGCCGCCAGCCGTCAGGGTGCCCCAGGTGTCAAAACTGCTCGTCGTCAGGCTGCCGCGGAATTCCAGCGTGCTGGCGCGGTTCACCAACGTGCTGCCAGTGTAGTTGTTTGCGGTCATGAGGACCGCAATGCCACGACCGTTGCCGGCGGTGATGTTGTCCACATTCACTGCGCTGTGGGGCAGGCCGACGATGAGAGCCGCACCCGCTCCCGTGAGCACGTTGCTGTTGGCCAAGTCACTGGAGACATAGAGAATGCTGCCACCCACGCCAAGGCGGTAGGTGTTGCCAGCGCCCGCTCCAAGGGTGGCCGCATTGTAGCTGCCGTTCTGGCCCACACCGTTTTGGCTGCTGCCGAGGAAGGCGGTGCCGTCGCCGATCATCGCCAGGTTGATCGTCTGGGTATACACGGTGTTCAGCGCGATGATCGCGGAACCACCGTTCTTGCCACCGCCATTGAGCCCGTTGCCGCCAGCCAGGCCAAAGTAGGAGGTGTTCTGCGGCCCGCCCAGGCTGCCGATGAGGAGTTTGAAGTCGGAGAGCGGCGCATCAGCGGCCATGCGGAGTATGCCGTAGTTGCCCATGACATTGCTGCGCAGGTCGATGCTGCCGGCTCCGACAGCGATGTTGCTGGTACTGTTGTACTGAATGGCTGAGCCGGGCTGGATGAGCGTATTGCCGGTGCCAAGGTTGGAATTGGCAACCAGTCCCGCAATGCCGGTGGTATCACTCAGCGTGGTGACATTCCCCTCAAAGGTGCCGAAGAACGTGATGCCACCATTGCTCACATACCCGCCCTTAAAGGTGGCGCTATTGTCGCTGTTGATGTACAGCCCGCCGCCGCCGCCCTTCAGTAGCGTGCCGTTTCCGCTTATCGGTCCATTGATGGTGACGTTGCCGTTGCCGCCGGTGCGGCTGTTGTTGGTGATCTGGGCATCCTTGATCATGCTCAGGCCAGTGAAGCTTGACGAGAGCTGCTGATTGTCCGCAAGGTTGTTCAGGGTCAGGAGCGGAGAGCCCAATGGACCGCCGAAAGTCAGGCTGCCGAACTGAACAGTCTTGTTGGAAGCGGACGCTGCCCGGGTCAGATTCAGAGCCGTTCCGCCACTGCCGATGTAACTGCCGCCGCCGAGCGTGGCGGTCGAACCGATGATCAGGTTGTTGTTCGCAAAGGTGCTCAGCACCTGCATGTTCGCGGTGTTGTCACCTTCATGGCTGATGACAAGCGTCGCTCCGTTCAGGGTGATCGGAGCACTCGATCCAAGCGGATTGGACGCCCCGTTGGAGAGGCGGACTTCCGTCGTGCCTGCCATGAGTTTCCAAGCGCCCACCGCATTCGCACCGGCACCGCTGTCGCCATTGGTCAGGAAGAGGGTTTGGCCCCCGATCTTGACGATCGTTTTGCCGTTGGCATCAATCTTGCCGCTGATGACGCCGTTCGCGGCGGTGTTCAGTGTCGTGTAGCCGACGCCGTTGAGATCGTTGACGTAAAGAGTGCCATTGATCTGGACGTTGGTGGTATTGCCCACCCAAGTCAGGACGGAGGCGTCGAGGGTGACGTTGTTGATCAAATTCCAGGCCACCGACGCCGTGCCCGTGCTGGCGAGGGTGGAAGTGGTGTTAGAGAAGCCGAAGTTGCTCAGGGCGTCCACGGTGACATTGTAGCCGTTGCCACCACCGAACTGGATGGTAGCAATGTTGTCGGTGACTTCACCAGCGGCGTAGCCGTTGGTGGCGAGGGCGGAAAGATCGAGGATACCGCCCTTGAGAGTGATGGGTCCAGTGCCAAGAGCGAGCGTGTTGCGCACGGCCAAGGTGCCGGTGCTGACCGGAGCGACGGCGTTGGCGCTGGTGACACGTCCCGCATTGATGATCGTCCCGCCAGTGTAGGTGTTGGCCAGCGGAGCGCCGTCCGCGATGGTGGACTGATTGAGGGTCAGCGTGCCATTCCCTGTCTTCGTGAGGCTGACGTTGCCATCAATCGTTCCCAGATAGGTCGTGCTCTGGCCGATGCCCGTGTTCACCGTCAGTGTGGCGGACGCGCCCATGTTCGTCACCCGTCCCACGCCGGACAAGCCGCCGATCGTGATGTTCTGACCGTTGAGGTCAAGGCCGTTGGCTCGGCTGTTGACCACGAGGTTGATCAGCCCACCAGAAGCAACTGCGCTGGCGCTGCCAAACTGCAAGGTTCCTTCCTGAATGGTCAGGTTCCGCAGACCGGTGGTCAGCGGTGCCATCACGTTGCTGGTGCCGGAAAGGAGAAGCGTGCCCGCACCACCCTTGGTGAAGTCGGTGGCTTCAAAGTTGCCCGAGAGCGTGGAAGCGCCGGTCTGACCGCCGCTGACCCAGACGAGGGCTTCCTGGGCGGACCCACCGATGCCAAAGCGGAGGTTGCTGCTGATCGTGGCAGCGGTCGTGCCATTCATGATCAGGCCACCGTTGGCGAGACGCAGGAGCGAGGTGCCTCCAGCAGCCGTGATGTCGCTGTCGGTGCGCAGGGCGAGCACGTCAATGATGCTGTTAGCCACGGCTTGGGCACTGCCGCTGATGTCGGCCAGCGAGGTGGCGGCAGAGACGCTCAGCACACCCACCGTGGTGGCATTATGCAGGAGGAAACCGTTGGTGGCATCGTAGCGCAGGAAGTTCAGCGAGTTGGTATCCACACCCGTCGAGGAACGACCGACGATGGAAGGCGTGGCGAGGATGAATCCACCGCCGCTCGCAGTGTTGGCCGGTGCAGAATTCGTCACCTTGAAGAACTCATTCACACCGAGATCTGTGGACAGATTGGACGAGATGATCGTCATCATGCCGTTGGTACCGCGGGTCAGCGCCGTCGCCGTCAGCGTGGATGTCACACCGGTTCCCTTGGTCAACTGGACTCGGCCTGCGTTGTAGGTCACCGAGGCCACCGTGAGTGCCTGGTTGACCACGCCAAACGTCAGCGCATTGGACGCCGCGACAATCCCCGCCGTCGGGGCGCTGAGGGTGAGCACGTTGCCATTGACCGCTGTGACCAGCGTTCCCGCCGCGATGTTGCCGGGATTCGTGGAGTCAGCGATGGTCATACCAGCGACGATGCCCGTAGCGTTGCTGACAGTAAGGATGTAGCTGACCGCCGTCTGTGCGCTTGCGGTGACACCCACGGGAGCCGTGCCCACCGTGCCCTGCAGCTGCAGGGTGCCGTCAGTGAGGGTGATCCCACCCGTGCCGAACGGCGTGCCGCTGGTCATCTGCGTCATCACGGTGCCGCCGCTGCCGATGCCGCCAATGGCGGTCACACCGCCGATGGTCAGACTGTTATTGGCGTTCACAGTCGAATTGAGCACCAGAGTGCCACTGCCGAGCTTGGTCAGGCCGAAAGCACCGGTGATCGGCAGCGGCACCGCGAAGGTGAACCCTTCTGAAACGCCAATGGCGCTGGCTGCTGTCAGGATCAACTGATGCGCGGTGGTGAAGGAACCGCCCACGGAGAGCACACCGCCACGCAGACGCACGTCCGTAGCCAGGCCGGCAACAGTGTGAGCGGTGGTGCCTACAGCGATCGGCGTCGTATCACCCAGGTTGATGTCAGCGGTCACACGCAGCATGCCCGCATCAATGAACCATGAGGTGCCATAGTTGGCGTCCGCAACGGTCTTGTTGTAGGCCGCATTGTTGCCATTGATCACCAAAATGCCGGAGCCTTGCTTGACCAAGTTGGCACCCCCGGCGCCGCTTGCCGAGAAACCAGCATCAAATTGGATCACCCCCTGCGTCGTATTCACCACGAAGTTGCGGCTGCGCAGCGAAGCGTCGGAATTGAGGTTCCACGCCGCCGCCGTGTTGATGAAGGTCAGGTTGCCGCGGCCTTCAAAAGTCACCGGCAGCGTGGCGGCGGTGGAGAGCGCGCCAAGAGCGTTTGCGATGATCCGGTCTGCACCATTCGAGCCAATGAAGGTGCCGCCATTCGTATTGCCTGCACCAAAGGTCAGGCTGCCTGTACCGAAGGGACCGCTGATGAGGGTCAGCGCATTCGCTGCGCCCGAATAGTAGGAGTTCGCACCCACCACCACGCGGGCGTTGTTCAGCGTCGTGTTGCCCGTGTAGGTGTTCTGTGAGTAGCCGTTTGGCCCCGCACCGATGAAGACCACGCCGTTGCCCAATTGTCCGGTGGTCGCGGTGCTGCCGATCAGGATGCTGTGCAGGTTGCCATTGCTGGAAATCGGTCCAAGCAGTTCAAGGCGGCCACTGGTGATGGCGAACAGGGTCAGGGTGCGGTCCGCGCTCCCGGATACGATGCCGATGCCCCCGGTGATCTTCGACCCGTAGAGCGAGTTGCTGAAGATCGACATGTTGGACGCGGCATTCGGGTTGCTGATGATAATGTCGCGACCGAAAGTGATCTGCCCGGAGAGCCCCAGTGCGGCGAAGGTGGTGGCAGCAGTGGTGCCCGCGGCAACATTGGTGATAAACAGTGGCGAGTCGGTGTTGCCGAGTGCCCCAGCGACGTTCGGCAGCACGTCAGTGCCGACATAGAGGATGCCCGCCTGGGCCTGGTTGCCATTGACAAAAGTACCCGTCAGCGTGGTCGTGCCCGTGTAGGTGTTCATGCCATTGAGCACCAAGTTGCTGGCACCGGTCTTGATCAGGTTGCCGTCAACGCCGCTGATCACGCCGAGGATGCTCAATTCCGACGTGGTTTCAATCGTGCGTGTGCCGCCCACGCCAGCAGGCGTGAGGTTGACGTTGCCGCGCAGCACGAAATTCGTGCCCGCAGAGCGGAAGTCAGCCACCAGATCCACGTTGTTGAGGATGCTAAAGCCAGCGCCACTCACGGCTCCCATCTGACCCTGGCCAAGGTTAAAGCCGCCATCCGTGGCGTCATTGATGACCAGTTTGCCGCTCCCAAGGGCGAAGTTGTTGGCAATGTTAAGCGTGGAACTGCGGTTGGCGAAGGTGTTCCCAGTGTAGTTGTTCCGGGTGCTGAGCGTGATGTTGGTGTTACCGTTGATGACCGCCACGTTGGCATAGGCGTTGCCGGCGACCATCGCCCCGATCTGCACCGAGTTGGCTCCCGTGAGTACGTTTTCAAACGCATTCACCCCGATCTGCATCGTGCCCTGGTTGCCGCCGCCGCCGAAGCGATAGACCCCGTCTGTGGAAGCGCCGAGCGTCGCGGCAAAGTAGTATTGGTTGATCGCGCCGCTGGTCGAGGTGCCGAGCCAGAGATGCTCCACCGCTCCACCCAGATTGAGCGCGGTTTCCATCGCGCCAATGTCGAGAGCCCCATACTGCACACCGTTGTCCAGGGAGATGACGCCGAGGCTGGAGCCCGTGGTGCTGAACTGCACTTTGCCGTCGGCAGCAGGGCCGGTGGTCAGCGCAGAAAGGATGTTCGCCTGGGTCAGCGCGGTGCCGTTGTTGTTGTTGCCAAAGGCGATGCCGCCAAAGGCCCAGTCATCACTGACAGCGGTGACTTTCTGGAAGGCGATGTTGCCGATATCCGCAAGACGGAGCTGTGCTCCAGCGAGGATGTTAATGTCACCCGCACCAAAGACGCCCGTGGTCGCGGTGCCTGCGGTGAGCGAGGTGGAACCCACGATGCTGGTCGCGGTGTTCTGGGTGCTGGCCCAGATTTCCAGCCCGATCTGGCCGTCCGTGCCGAAGGTGTTGGCTCCGTTGGCGAGGAAGAGGCCGCCGTTGCCATACTTCACCAGCTTCCCATTCGCGCCACCCACCACCAAGCCTTCAAGGATGCTCTGATTGGCTGCACCAAAGGAGGAACCGATGAAGTTGCTGTTGGCTCCCAAAGTCGTGGTGCCGGTGACGGTGATGCCGTTCTGCGAGAAGTTCAGGTAGATCGGTGAATTGGCCCCGAGATCAGCAATCGTCAGGTTGTTGATCCGCTGCATGAATCCCTGGTTGTTGCTGGTGATGCTGGCATCACCATTGACCAAAACGTTGCTGCCGAGGTTGCCGGTGAGACGGGTGCCGCTTGGCAGGTTGGAGTCACGCCCGGCGTTGTTCGAGAGCAAGCTGTCGATGATCAGTGTACCGGAGTTGATGATGATGTTCTGGCTGTTGGTCGTGCTGGCGATGGCCACGCCGGAATTGGAAACCGGGTTCTGCAGAAGCAGGCTTCCTTCGTTCAGGGTGATCGTGCCCGTCAGACCTGAGTTGCTGGAAGAGATCGTCAGTTGGTTCGGGCCGAACTTGGTCAGGCCGTTGCTGCCGGTGATCTGCGCATTGATCACGCTGGTGGCCACAGCAACATAGATGACGGCTTCGTTGGCTCCAAAGGCCAGGGTCATCGGCAGGGTGGTGGCACCAGTGGTCGTGCTGTTGGCCTGCACCGGGTTGATGATGCCGCCCGTCAGCAGCAGACCGCCGCCGAGGTTGCCCGCTCCGCTGTCAAAGGTGATGGTATTAAAGGCAGCCGTCGCGCTGATGTTGAAACCGCTGCGCAGAGCATAGACCGTCGAATTGGCCGACAAGGTGGCCGCCGCACGCACATCCAAGGTCGTGCCAGCTCCAAGCGCGCCGATCGTTCCACCCGTGCTGACCGAGCTGTAGCCCAGCTGACCAGCGCCCAAAGTAGCGGAGCCTGGGACCATCAGAGTCTGGAAGCCTGTCGTCGCCGCCGTTGGATTGTATCCCACATAGGAGCTGCTGGTCCGATCCACGATCCACACCGGGGCAATGCCACCGTTGACGACGCCCGTTCCGTTGGCGGTTGTCCCTGCGCGTGTGACACCAGACGTGACGATCAGGCGGTCAAATGAGGTTGGCGCAATCCCGCTGGTGATTACCCCGCTGCCTACAGCTGCCGTAGCACTGATTGTGATGGTGGTGGCGTTCGTGATGCCCGTGATAGTCGCGCTGGCAGGAATCCCGGCGCCAGAGATCGCCTGGCCTACCAGCATTCCCGCCGTCGAAGCGACGGTAACGGTCGTGCTCGCGGTGGTGGTGCCGGTGGTCGCAACGTAGTTTGGAATTCCAAGGGTGCCCACACCAGAGGTCGAAAGGCCGAGAGTTCCATTCGCACCACGAGTCAGACCTGCGGTTTCCAGAGTGGTGGAGCCTGCACCGGCCGGCCGAACCACCGTGATATTGGATCCCTTGTTCACGATAAGGGTCCCGACGAGTTCGTAGGACTGGCCATTGGCCACGCCATCAAAACGGAACGTGCCGCCATTCAGGTCCTGGCCTGTGGCATCCGCCCAGCGCCCCTGGCCGTTGGGTTCCCGACCGAGCTGGTCGAAGATGCGGATCTGACCACCAGGACGAAGGATGATCAGGTTGTTGTTGAAGCCGGTGGTAGGGTTGTTGAACGACGACGCACCCGCGATCCCTGTGACCGGCGCGACGACCTGGATGGTGCCATAGACTTCAACACTGCCCGTACCAAGCGGCGTCCGTCCCAAGGCTCCCACTTCCAGCGACAAGGTCGAACCCTTGCTAATCGTGGTGCCGCCGGTGAAGTCATTGGCGTTGCGGATGGAAACCGTGCCCCCACCGTTGGTGATGGCGCTGCCTTGCAGATTGCTCAACTGGGAGCCGATCATCAGGCGGGCCGTCCCGGTCAGCACATTGTCCGGGCCGGAGAGAGAAAGCGTGCCGCCGTTGTTGCCGCCCAGGCGGTATGTGTTGTCCGCGCCGACACCGAGTGTCGGTGCCATGTATTCGACGACGGTGCTGTTGAAGTAACCACCGAGGAAAAGACGTCCGTTGCCGATATCTGACAAATTAAGCGCCGTGGTGAAGGTAGGAACCGCAAGCTGGAGCGCAGCACCGAAGCCACCTTGCAGCTTGATTTGCGCGTTCAAGCCCGTGCCAGGGTTGTAGTCGCTGTCGAGCACGATGGCTGGCAGGCTGTTGATATTGCTGTTGAGCATCAAGCCATTGAGGGCAACACCGCCAAGGCTGCCGTTGCCGGCGATGCGCAGAGCCGCGCCCGGATTCACATTGATCAGCGCATCGCTGCCCGTGCCGCCCAGCGGCGTGCCTGTCGTGCCGGTAATCTGAAGCGCACCTACCAGCACATTGGTCCCGCCGGTGTACGTGTTGGTCGTGCCGGAGATCCGCAGCGTGCCGTAGGTCGTGGCGCCGCCACCGTATTTATTGAGGTTGCCCGCTCCGACAATCGCCCCGGCCAGTTCCAAGAAATGCGTGGTGCCAGTGGCGGTGTTGATGTTGGAAGAGGAGCCTCCAACGGTCGTGGTACCCGCCACCCGCAGGGAGTAGCTGTTGCCGCCAGTCAGCGTCAGCGTCGCTGCGCTGAGGTCAAGGTCGCCAATCTGAATCTGGTTGCCCGTGTTCGCGCTCACCCGGTCCACGTTGATCGTGGCAAACCCGGCTGCCACAACGTTGATGCCGTTGGTGTTCGGATTGCCAAAGATGATGGTGCCGTTCGGGCCGCCACCGTTGCTGTTAAGCGCCAGAATGCCCCCGTTCACAGTCACCGTGCCTGGGGTGCTATAGTTCGTGCCGCCCGCGACGAGCGGATCTGCACCGCCAAGGCCGAACGGATCCTGCACCGTCAGCTGACCTTGGTTGATTCTCACGCCACCCGTGAAGCTGTTCTGGCCCGCATAGGTGAAGGTGCTGGTGATCGAGCCCAAGGTCAGTGTGCTCGATCCATTCTTCACCAAGCGGGTCGTCATGGTGCCAGAGCCAAGTGCATCGACGATGTTGCCCGTGAAGGTCGTGTTATTGATGCTGTTGATGATCAGCACACCGTTGGACGTGGTCGATAGGTTGCCCACCGTGCCGCCGGTGCCGGACAGCCCCGCTGTCACCACGCGCATGCCGTTGAGGTCGAGGTTGCCGATGTCGTTGAGGATCAGTCCCCCGGTAAGCGACGGAAGGGAATCCACATTGGCAATGGTCAGAATACCCTCGTTAACCGTGATGTTGCCGAGGATGTTGTTGACGCCCGAGAGGATCAGGTCTCCCGCCCCGCCGATGGTCAGATTTTTAGCGGTGATGTTGCCGCTGATCGTGGCCGCATTGCCGCCGATGTAGCCGCCGCTCACATAAATAATGCCTTCTCCCGCGTTCGCGCCGCCGGTAACGCCAAAGGGGTTGATGAAGATGTTCGAACTGATGTTCGGAGCCGCACTGCCCACACCATTGATGAGCAGGCCGCCCATTTCATTGATGTTGCGCGAGAGGATGCTGATGGTTCCTCCACTGATGCTGGCCGAGGTGCGGACACCAAATGTTTCTGCCGTGCCAGTGATGACCGTCGCGGTATTGATGTCGACGACGCTGGAAACGGTGGAACCGGCGAAGGTGTTGGTCAGCGGATTCGCACCCATGGAGGTCACAAATCCCATCACCGGATCGTAGCGGACGAAGCTCGCCGTTGCATCGGTGCTGGAGGCCAGGCGGAGGATGGACGCAGCGGTCACCTCGGCATTGAGGCCGGAAACGGTGCCGAGATTGTTAAGAGCGGCGAGCCCCGGAACGGTCGTGGTGCTCTGTCCGAGGATCGTAGTGCCCAAGACGCGGCCGTCCGCACCGGCGGTATTGCCGAGATTTCCATCCACTCCAGGGACAAGGGTGAGAATGCCGGATCCCGCGCGGGCGAGAGTGGTGGCGGTGATCTGGATGTCATTGCCCATCTGTGCGTCGAGTCGGAGGTAGGCTGCCCCCGTGAAGTTAAGGGTCGGAATGACGAAGGCCGCGCCGGGGCCGTTGGTGTTCACCCGCAGGGAACCTCCGTTGATCGTCACGGCAACGTCGCCGAAAGGCGTCCCGCCGGTGGCCTGGGTCATCAAGGTCGCCCCATTGCTGATGGCGGTGTTGTCGTGCAAGTTGGCCCCGGTCTGGTTGCCGTTGAGAATGGCGGTGCCGCCACCATTGAAGGTGAGGAGACCGGTGCTGTTGGCAGTGATGCCGTTGATGACCAACGTCTTGCCCGTCTTCACACTGATGCTGCCCGCAGCCGTCATGGTGATGACACGATTCGTCGTCATGTCATCGGTAACTCGCAGGATGCCGCCGTTGAAGGCGATGCCGCCAGGGGTGATGTTCAGACCACCCGTTGAGCCGAGGTTCACATCGCTGCTGATGCTCAGGATACCCGCGTTGATGGTGGTGGTGCCGAGGTAGGTGTTGCTGCCGCTGAGCACCAAGGTGCCGAGTCCCGTCTTAGTCAGGCCCGTCTGCGCACCAACGTAGGTGAAGTCGCCGCTGATCGTACCAGTGCTGGTCAGCGTAGTCGAGGCACCCACGTCAATTGTGCTGGTCTGGATCAGCTGCATGTTATTGGCAACCGTGAAATTGCGGTCCCAACCAGCAAGCGTGCCGGAGTTGAGGAGGATCGTGCCCGGAATCACGCCAGTGCTGCTCAGCGCCAGAGTCCCCTGACTGATGGCGATGCCGTTGGAGGTGTTGCTCGCATTGGTCAGGCGCAGGATGCCTACGCCGGTCTTGACCAAGATGGAGGCGCCGCTGATTGCGCCGGAGAGCGTGACGATGCGATCCGTGCCCGCGATGCTCAGAGCACGATAGGTGGCCCCGGAGAGGTCCACGGCCCCCGTCAGGATCAGATCCGTCTGACCAAGCGGACCTGCGCCGATGAAGCCATCGGCGGCATACGCTCCATCCAGATTCCCCGAGCCTGCAAGAGCAGTAAGAACGCCACCGGCCGAGAAATTGATGTCATTGGCCAGCGTGAAAGGCTGACGCAGGATGACATTGCCCGTCGTGCCCAAGCCTCTCTGGTTAGGCTGCAAGGTGCCGCCATTGAAGGTGATCGCGCCCGTGCCCAGCGCACCCGCGTCGCCGATCTGCAGCACACCATTGCCGTTGATCGTTGTCCCACCGCCGTAGCTGTTGGCGGTATTGAGCACCACGGTGCCGCCGTTGCCGATGATGCCCGCACCAGGCGTGCCCGTGACTGCACCGATGATGACCGAGTTTCCGGGACCGGTCAAAACTGCACGATTGATGTTCAAGATGCCGCCGCCCGTGCCGAGTCGATAGACGTTGCCCGTGCCGGCTGTCAGCGTTGCCGCCGTGTAGGCACCACTCAGCGTGGAACCGAGAAAGAGCTTGGTGCCAGCCTGGCTCACCGCAGTGTCGTAGCCGCTTACATCAATGGCAAGTGTACCGTCGTAGTTCGGATTCGTCGAATTCCACGTAATCGTTCCAGCAGGACCCGCATACGCCAGGCTGAGAATGCCGAGGCCGTTGATGTCCGTGTTCACGGTCACCGAACTGGCGCTGGCCAGATTGCTCGAGCTGATGACCCGCAGCACCGCGCCCGGGTTGACCACCACAGCCCCTGTCGTTAGGGCG
>NZ_JAQSEA010000163.1 GCF_029946185.1 Prosthecobacter sp. | reverse complement strand
CGACGCCGAGGCTGCGCAGATCGGCGATGCAGGCATCGGCAATGGCATGGTTTGGCAAAGCGGTGACAAAGGCCGCGTCGATACCGAGATAGGCCAGCGAAGCTGCGATGCTGGCCTCGGCTCCGGCAAAGCTGGCATTCAGGCAGCCTGGCATGGCCTGCTGAAAACGTGCGAAGGCTGGTGTGGCGAGGCGCAGCATGACTTCGCCCAAAGTGACGACACGACTCATGGGCGGACTTGCTTGACGATGTCCGTGGCCTCACGCGCCCGTGCGGTGATGAGATCCCAACCTCCTTTGGCAATGATCTCCTTCGGCGCGATCCATGAGCCACCGAGCGCGAGCACCGACGGTTCACGCAGGTATTCTGCAGCATTGCCCGCGCCCACGCCGCCGAGCGGTACGAACTCAACGCCAAGATGAGCGAAGGGGGCTGAGATGGCACGTAGATACGCAAGTCCACCACAGGGCTCTGAGGGAAAGAGTTTAAGCACGCGGCACCCTGCTTCGATGGCAAGTTCGATGTCTGTCGGGGTGCAAACACCGGGCGCGAATGGCAGCCCAATGCGCACGGCCTCGGCGACGACACGGGGATTCATGCCGGGAGCCACGCCGAAGCTTGCGCCATTGTCTTTGGCATCGTTCACCTGCTGGGGAGTGAGGATGGTGCCCACGCCGATGGTCATCTCGGGCACCTCTTCACGAATGCGGCGGAGGCACTGGAGCGCGGCGGAGGTGCGCAAGGTGAGTTCGATGGTATTAACCCCACCGGCAAGCAGCGCCCGAGCCAGCGGCACGGCATCTTCGACACGGTCGATCATCAAAACGGCGATCACGCCGGTCTGGTGGAGTTGCAGGCGAAGGTTGTCTGGAAAGGCGGTGATCATGGCTGGAAGCAGGAGTGGATGCGTGGATTTGCAACCTGCATGTACGCTTGGAGGATTGCCTTTTGTGTCAGACAAGTGTGGTGAGGAAAGGTAGAATGGCACTTCTCCTGCTCTACGTACCGCCAGCCAGCCATGACCCCAGCCCCCTCCGACACGAGCATCCCCACGCTCGGCCCCTGTACGATTCACTCGCCTCTGCACCGCATTGGCGGGGTGGAGGCACCCTATAAAAAGGACGCGACAGACCGCATTCTCTATCACAGCCACCTCCTCGAAGACGGGCGTGATGTGTCAACGCCGAGCTACGAAGAGGCGGGGCCGCGGGAGATGATCTATTTTGACACGGCCAAGACCACGGTCGGCATCGTGACGTGCGGCGGTCTCTGCCCAGGCTTGAACGACATCATCCGTGGCATCGTGAACCGCTGCCATCAACAATACGGAGTCGCGCGTGTGTATGGCTTTCGCTACGGCTACGAGGGGCTGGTGCAGCGCTTTGGCCACACGCCGCTGCTGCTTAAACCTACGTCGGTTGAACAGGCGCACCACTTTGGCGGGACGCTGCTGGGAAGCTCGCGAGGCAAGCAGGACATCGGTGAGATGGTGGACACGCTGGAGGACATGAAGGTCGATATTCTCTTCGTCATCGGTGGGGACGGCACGCTGCGCGGCGCGGCGGAGATCGTGAAGGAAATTGAACGGCGCGGATTGAAGAAAGCGGTGGTCGGAATTCCAAAGACCATCGACAACGACATCCGCCATCTCGACAAGAGCTTTGGATTTGAAACGGCCTTCGATGCCGCCGTGCAGGCGGTGAAATGTGCGTATGTCGAGGCGACGGGCGCGGTGAACGGCGTGGGCTTGGTGAAGCTCATGGGACGTGATTCAGGATTCATCGCGTGCTATGCGGCGCTGGCAGGCAGCAACGTGGATTTTGTACTGATTCCGGAGGTGCATTTTGAACTCGAAGGCGAAGCTGGCTTTCTGGAATTTCTGCGGCAACGGCTGACCAAACGTGGCAGCGCCGTGATCGTGGTGGCGGAAGGTGCGGGGCAGCACCTCATGGAAACCAGCAATGAGACCGATGCCAGCGGCAACAAGCGCTACGGCGACATCGGCCCGTTTTTGAAGGACCGCATCAATGCCTTCTTCAAGGAACGGAAGACCGAGGTAAACCTCAAGTACATCGACCCGAGCTACATCGTACGCAGCGTGCCAGCCAACGCGCAGGACAATGTGTACTGCTCACGCCTTGCGCAAAACGCAGTGCATGCGGCGATGGCGGGCAAGACGAACATGCTGGTGGGCCGATGGCACAATTCGTATGTGCATCTGCCGCTGGAACTCGTCATCCATGGTCGTCGCAAGGTCGATCCTACGCAGGAGCTGTGGCACAGCGTGCTGGAATGCACGGGGCAGCCGATGGTGATGAAGTGAGAAGTACCGTGGCATCTTGCTCTGCAAGATGGCTGAGGGTGTTCGCAGGCGTGGATGTGACGGGAGCGCTGTGCTCATCTAAAGTCACGCTGGGCATTGAACTAGGAGAACACAACCGCTGGGTCTTCACCGCCGGTGATGGTGTTGTGGTAGATGCAGCCTTCGGCGGGGGATGAATCCCTGCTGAACCAGAGGTTAAGCGGGGTGTGCGAGACAAGCCTTGCAGCATCCGGTATTTTGGCGAATGGAGGGAGGGCGACAGCCGTCATCTTGCGGAGCAGAATGGCTGGCGCAGGCTTGAAACGCTGTGGAACTTTTGAGCGCTTGCATTGCTGGTGGAAGCGCTGGGCTCGTCTCGGCGGAGCGAGAGGGCTACTGTACGGAGGGCTTCTCGGGAGGCAATTTGGCGCTGTAATGGACGGCGCGGTGGCGGTTGTCGTCGAAGGCGAAGTGGAGCCATTGGCCGTCTTTGCTGACGAAGCCGTCGGGGTAGTTCATGCGGCCTTTGGGGCCATCGACAGACTCCTGCTGTAGGACGCGCTGGTAGGGCCAGGTCTTCATGCCGTCAAAGCTGATCCACAGGGACATGGGGCTGCGGTGCTTGCTGTTGGGATTATGCAGGATGGCGACGCGATCTCCGCCGAGATTGTAGAGTGTGGTTTTGCTGCCGGGATTGGGGATCTGGGTGAGGGAGGCGAACTCGGGCCAGGTCTTGGCGCCGTCTTTGCTCTCGGCTTTGTAGAGCATGCCGCCGAGGCCGTCAGCGCGGATGACCATGGTGATGCGGCCATCAGGATGCTCAAAGAGATCGTTCTCGGCCCAGCCGAAGTAGCGGCTGTTGGGGGTGAGGCGGATGTTGCCGTGCTCGCTCCAGGTTTTGCCGCCGTCGCTGCTGATGAGGACGCCGTTGCGCGGATTGGTGAAGGCACGATCAAGCGGGGCTTTTTTCTTTTCGTCATCGGGGCCGATGTAGTGCTGGAAAGGGATCATTATGCGTCCGTCTTTGCAGACGATGTGCTTGCGGATGAAGGTGCGCTCCTTGAGGCGGCCGGGGACTTCGATGGGCTTGCTCCAGGTTTTGAAGGAGTCGTCGCTGGTGAGATACCATGAGCGCCAGTCATTCGCCCAATGCTTGGAATGGGTGGAGAAGAACAGCGTGCTGCGCTGGCCGAGGATCATGAGTTCCGTCGGTCCCTGGCCGATGGTTTTGCCTTCACGGGGGAAGCCGACGTCAAATGCCTCCAGCGGTGTCCATGTCTTGCCTAGGTCATGGCTGCGGGTGACGCCGGTGTAGTTCAGCGGGCTGGGTTCGGTGTCGCCACCGGCGAGGATGAAGAGGATCCATGAGCCATCGGGCAGCTCGCGCAGCGTGGTGTCGCAGACCATCTTGTTGGGCGTGACGCCGTCATACGGGATGCTCTTGAAATCCTGCTTCGCGTCTTCAAGGGCCTGCGCGGCCCAGGCGGGATCTGGCGTAATGGATTTCGGCAGCTTGGGTGCCAGTGCTTTATTGACGATGGTCTTGCCGACTCTGGCGCGGCGTTTGATCTCCTCAGGGTCCATCGTCAGTTTGCCGATCTCCGCCTGCTTTTCGATGTCTGCCTCGGTGAACTTCACGTGCAAGATTTCTGCATCGGTGTGGCGGTTCCAGTCATAGAGGATGTGGATGTCGCCATTGGGTGCCTGGAAGCCATCGGGATAGGAAACCTCGGCGCGATCATCAATGAGAAAGCCTTTGCCCCAGGTCTTGCCATCGTCGTCGGACAAGAAGGCTTTCAGGTTGGAGCGGCGAGGCAGGCGCACGTTGATGGGGCCGTTCTTCACGAGGATGAGCTTGCCTGATGCGAGGCGGCGGATGAAGAAACGAGCGCTGGGGTTCTGAATAGCGGAGGGCTGTGGCTCGCTCCAGGTCGCGCCTTTGTCGGCGGAGGTGCTTTCGCTGATGCCGTCCTTGGTACGGGCGAGCATCCACAGGCTGCTGTCCTTGCGCTCGACGATCATGTGCTCATCGAAGTCTGTGCGTGGAAAGGCGACGCCACCACGGCGGGTCCAGGTCTTGCCATGATCGGTGCTGGCGAAGACATTGGCCATGCGGATGACATCGAGATCTTTGTGAGCTTCCTTGTCCACTCCGGGGCCATGCATGCGGTCGCGGGTCCAGAGCGAGACGGGCAGCAGCCAGTCGCCATTGGCGAGCACGGTGGGCTTGTTGAGGGTGCAGCCGTCGGCGAAGCGGACGGGGGCGGTCCAAGTCGGCTCTGCGGCATCGGGATCATCGCAGCGGATGTACCAGTCGCCGCAGCGGCCGTCGAAGTAGCCGAGGCTTTGATCGAAGAAGCACCACAGGCGGCCGATTGGATCAGTCCAGAGATTGCCAACTAGGGCGCGGCGTTCGTACTTCACGCCGTTGAGTTCACCGTCTTGGGGATCGATGACGACGCGTGGCTTTGACCATGTTTTGCCATCGTCGTCACTTGATGCGAGCATGAAGAAGCCATTGGGCGAATCACCGTTGCCGACCCATGCGGCCCAGAGGCGGCCCTTTGGCGTGCGATCGATGCCGATGATCATGTTTCCTGGCCGTTTCTCGGCGTCATACTCGGGTCCGGGCTGCGTATTGACCAAGGGCGGTTCGAGCGTGAGATCGAGCAGGGCCTTGTCCTGGGCGAGGGCTTGCACAGCGAAAAGAGAGAGAAGCAGGAGCGTGTGTTTCATGATTGGTTGTGGAAGGAAAACGCTGCTGGATGCCGCGTTCATGGCGCAGAGGGATAAAACCGGGTGTTATGTTAACATGAGGGGGATGCTTTGACCCATACGCTGATTGTAACGCGGGAATCGAGACCGAGGCAGCGCTGTCGCCCTCACTTCGCCTGCCAGATGCTCGCGTCGTCGAACAGTACACCTGTGCCGTTCACGGTGAAATGAAAGCTGCTCTTGGTTTCGTGCGCGATGCCGGGGGATTTGAGAAAGGCGACTGGTTTACCGTCCAGACTCACGCGCAGTTCATCACCTTTGAGTTCGATGATCACCTGATACCACTTCTGCTGTTCCAGCTTCGGGATGGCGGCGGCGGAACCACGGCCTTCGAGCAGCTTGTCCGCTTCCTTTTTGTGCGCGGGGTCTTTGCGCATCTCATAGATGTCGTTGCGCATCACGCCTTCCTTGTCATCGCCGAGACGAATCTGCGTGGGTGCAAAGGCGATGCGGCAGATGTGGCCAGCGTGCGAGCCTTTGAACTTTTGATCATCGAAAACGGCATTGAAGCCGGTGGAGCCGACGAGCTGGAATTTGAATTCGACCACGACGTCTTTCATGGGCCGGTAAACGCGGCCCACGGCACCGTGGTCAGCGCGTGTCTGCACGCCTTTGAGTGCGCCGGCTTCGACGGTGAAAGTGGGGATCAGTGATTTCCAGTTGCCTAGGTCGGCGCGCTCGAAATCATCCGCGAGGATGGGCTCGTCCTTTTGCGCGATGGGCTCGGAGGGAATGTCGGCGGCGATGGAGAAAGTGGCGAGGCAGAGGAAGGCGAGGCATTTCATGGTCGTGGCAGGGAAACGAGCGGATGCGGGGAATGTTGCTCTGGAAAGCAGCCGTCCCGTGTAGACGACGTGGGGGTGATGCGGTGGTGCTGTGCGCGTGTGGGAGCGCTGTGCTCCTCTCGCGGAGCGAGAGGGCTACTTTCCGGTGTGCTACTTTCCTGGCACGCTCTGAGTGTCGAGCACCTTGCCTGTGAGGCTCTTGATTTCGATCTGCATGGGCGACTTGGGTTTGAAGGTGAGCAGCATGTACGTGTTCTCGCTGGCGAAGAAGGCGGACTTGGGGTCAGGGTAGCGGGCGCCATCGCCTTTGAGCGCGGTGTTGTAATAGGGGAAGCCGTCCACCATGGCGCGTTCGGCGAAATAGCCGAAGCCGGTGATGACTGCGGTGCCCTGCTGAAACAGCCGGCCCCATTCGCCTTTTAACTGGCCGCGCATGGTGGCGTTGCGCTCGTTTTGGATGGAGATGGTGTGGCCGGGCTGAGGAGCTTCGATATGCTGGCGATACCAGGCGAGCTGTGGCGATGCGGCATCGAAGGGGTGACCCGTCTGCCAGGTGGTGCCCATGTCACTGATGTGTTCGAGATCGAGCGCGATGAAGCGCGCAGCGAACTCAGGAAACGCGAACGTCCAGTTCCATTCGTTGCCGGGGAGAGCGAAGAATTCGCGATAGGCGGTGGCTTCCACGTCATACACCGCTTCGGGTGGTGGCTTGGGACCACGCGAACGGATTTCGCGATCGTGATTGCCCAGCACGGGCATGAAGGGAGTGCTGCGAAACAACTCGGGCTGTGAACCGATCAGGGCACTGAAGGCCTTAGTGCCTTCCCTGCCCGGCTGGTGCAGGCTGCCGACATTGTCCCCGGCTGTCATGAGCACATGCACGTCGTCTTTGATCAAGGCAGCGAGATCAGGCTGGGCAAAGCCCCAGTCTCCCACCACGGCAATGCGGAGTTCTTTGGAGGGCATGGCTTTGAAGTGATGGATGGCGGAAGTTTCAGTGCCTGAGCGCACTTGGTAATGATACATCACGTCCTTCTCGGGAATGGGGATCTCGACGTGATGCAGCGTGGTCTGCTCTGCTTTGGCAGCCTTGCCGCCGAGTGCTGAACTGGTCCCAAAGGACACCTCTGAGTCTGCCGGCAGGGCGGTCTCCCAGTTCACGGTGATGTGTGTCGGCTCGACGCGCTGAAAGCTCAGCCAGATGCGCTGGATGGTGGCGGCCTGGGTGGTGGAGCATAGCAGGAGGAAGAGAAGGAAACGGGTCATGAGTGTCAGCTGAAACAAACGGAGGGAACGCTGAACATTGAACACTCAAGATTGTATCTATGCGAGGGGCGTGGCGTGCCTGAGTCGTCGCGAGCTTTAGCCCGTTTTGGGAGATGCCGATGCCTTCCAGAACGAGCTAAAGCTCGAGAGTACTTTTTCCAGGCGACTCGGCTCTTGATCATGCGGGCATTTCAGGATAGCATTTGGACATCTTGGTCCGGCGTTTTGCTGCGGCCTGCTCTTTGAAAAATTTCCTGCGGTGTTCGTTTTCGAGCTTTGTGGCCCGGCCCGATTCATCAACTGCGGGGGCTACGCGCTGAAGTGACATGTCATGCCTTCACTGGAAGACAGAGCTTCATCACGCGGGTTCCCACTTGGTCTCATGGGATACGTGAGCCCTTTGTATTCGGACGGCACATGTGGGTTTGAAAGCGTCTCGGCTCCGCCCGGGGCGCTTTCTTTTTTTCAATCTTTCCCCATCAACGCCTGGAGTGCTATGAGCGACTTTGGCGATTGCGGGAGCGCTCACTTGTTGCACAGCAACAAGGCTACTTTAGTCAAACGCCTGGCTTTTTCTCCGGCATCGGCTTGGGATCTTTGTCGTTGATCTTTTCGGCGGGACGGATGATCACGCCGACGGGCATCGAGGCTTTTTCCATGTTCATGAGCTGGCTCACGGTGACGAATTGATACCCTTTGGCCAGCAACTGATCGAACATCGCCGGCACGGCGGCGATGGTGGGCGGATGGATGTCATGCGCGAGCATGATGGCACCCGGATGCGCGCCATTGACAAGGCGGCTGGTCACGACGGACACACCCGGACGACGCCAGTCCTGCGGATCCACGGACCACATGATGGTGGAGTAGCCGAACTCGGTGAACATCAGGTCTTTGATCCGAGTGTTGATGGCTCCGTAAGGAGGACGCACCAGATGCGGACGCACTCCGGCTACTTCAAAGACGGCGTCCTCGGACTTTTTGAGTTCATTGCGGATCTGCTCATCCGAGCGGCTGGTGAGGCTGCAGTGAGTCCAGGTGTGATTGCCAATTTCATGGCCTTCTGCGATGATACGGCGCACGATGGCGGGATACATCTTCACCTGCTCACCGATGAGGAAGAACGTGCACTTGATGTTCCGCTCCTTGAGGATGTCGAGCAATTTGGGAGTCAGGCTCGGATGCGGGCCGTCGTCAAAGGTCATGGCGAGCGCCTTCTGCTCGATCTTGACGGAGGAATACGAGGTGCGTGCACCCGCAGGTGGCACGACAGGCATGGAGGAAGGGTTGTTCAGCCGCTTCACGAGCGGGTTTTCTTTCTCTTCAAAAGGCAGCGCCTTGCGCGCCTCACCGATGGCGAGTTTGTCCGGCTTTGCAGCCTTTTGAGTTGTACAGCCTGACTGGCCTGCCAACATGATGCCAAACCAAATGCTAAGATACATGCGTGGGGGGATCACAAGAGGAAGAGATTAAGGGGTGAAATTCATCTGCGAAAGCTGGATTTTCTGAAAAACAAACAACTGCTAGAAATCTGATCGTCAACGTTGTTCAGCCATTTCCGCTGGCGGCCACGACCTCCTGAGGAGTCAGGGCACGCCATGCCCCTGGCGGCAGATCGGCTGGCAGTGCCAGCGGGCCGATGCTTTCGCGATGCAGGTTGATGACGCGATTGCTGACCCGGTGGAACATGCGCTTCACTTGGTGATAGCGCCCTTCATGCAGCGTGAGCCGCGCATGGCGCTCGTCCAAGATGACCAGTTCTGCGGGCAGCGTCGTGATGTCCTCGGTATGGAAGTAAAAGCCGTGAGCAAAGGCCGCCACCGCATCCGGGGCGATGGGATCGAGGGTTTCGACGAGATAAACCTTGGGCACCTTTTCCTCGGCTGCCATCAGTCGCTTGGACCAGCGGCCATCGTTTGTCAGCAGGACGAGGCCCGAGGTGCTGCGATCCAGCCGCCCGGCGATGTGCAGCGTGTGCTTGTCGGGATCGTCGATCAAATCGACCACGGTGGGGTGCTGATCGTCCTTGGTGGCGCTGAGAATGCCCACCGGCTTGTGCAGCATGAGATAGAGCGCGCGTTCCGCCGGCTGGATCACCGCGTCATCGAGCTGCACCAAGTTGAAACGATCCACTGGCTGGTGGCCGTCGGTTACCCACACTCCATCAACACGGACCCGTCGTGCAGCGATGGCATGATGAGCTGCCTGACGCCCCATGGACTGGTGACTGGCGATGAGTCGGTCCAGTTTCATGCCGTCACTTCCATCCAGACCGCGAACGACAGGATCAAATCTCGCCGAAGTGCTTTTCTCGCATCGCCACGATGGCATCGAGCATCTGGTCCGCCTCGCCGCGCAGTTTGGCGTCCAGGCTGGAAGCGCTGCGGTTGTAGCGGCGAAACAGCATCTTCAGCTGGGCCATGATCTCGTCCTTGGACATCTTGGGGGTGATGCCACAGAGGTCTTCCGGACTGCTGGCAGGCGGTGCTTTCGCAACCACAGGGGCAGCCTTGTTAACCTTGGCGAGAAGACTGCCCTCTTTGGCGGTCGGCTTGGCTTCGGCGGCAGGCTTGTGAGAGCCACCGAGTGATCTGGAAAGTGATTTGAGGATCTTGAACATGATGTTGGTCTCCTTCAGTGAGTGGTGATTTACTCAATGCGCATGGTGCGAAGATGATGGCTGCGGCGCTTCAGTTCTTCGTCTGAGAGCACTCCCGCGCCCTTGTAGGTCACAGCGACTTCCTTGCTGCGGCCTGACTGCTTGTCCACCACGAGGGCGCGCACGCGCTGATTTTCATCGTAGCTGAAGGTCACGGCCACTTCACAGCCCTTGGCGCGGTTGGGCGGCACGTCCAAGGTCAGGCGGCCGATGACATCGACGAACTTGGCGTCTTCATCCTCGCCCTGGGTGATGTCCACCTCGATGACGCGCTCATTGTCCTCCGAGGTCTGATAGACCTGCGTGCGTGAACAGGGAATCGGCGAGTTCTTGGGAATCACGATGGAGTTCATCAGCTTTTCCTGCTTCGTCTTAGCGTTGTAAACCATCGCCAGCGTGCCGTAGCTCGCATTGCAGACTTCCTGGATGCGCGCTGATTTTTTCGCGAACAAGGCGGCTCCAAGGGCCACGCACTCGTCCACGTTGCCGCAGGATTTGGGTGTCTTGCCGAACATCTTTTCCAGCATGGACTTCACCTTCGGAATGCGCGTCGAGCCGCCCACGAGCACGATGTGGTCGATGTCGGAGGTTTTCAGCTTGGCGGAATCCAACGCCTGCTCAACGAGGAACACCGTGCGGGTGAGCATGTGGCGGATCAGCTTCTCAAAATGCTCGCGGCTCAAATCAATGCGGGCGATGCCGCTGTTCTGGTCGTTGGCCACGGTGTCATTCACGCGCTGGAGCTTTGAGAGCATCTTTTTCGCGTCTTCTGTGGCCTGCAGCACACGGCGGCGGTGGCGTTCGTCGCTGTACAACGCCGCGCCGGTCTGCTTCTTGTACTGCTCCGCATAGGCGTCGAGCAGGATGTCGTCAAAGTTGCTGCCACCGAGATGCCGTGCGCCTTCGGAGGTGAGAATTTTGATGTTGTCGCCTTCGACTTCAAGGATCGTCGTGTCCAGCGTACCGCCGCCGAGGTCGAACACCAGAATGCGGCCCTTCACGCCCTGTGAGTGGGCGTAGTAAACAGCTGCCGCCGTCGGCTCGTTCACCAGACGCTTCACCTTCATGCCGGCCATTTCAGCGGCGGCGATGGTGCTCTTGCGGGCCAGTTCGTTGAAGTTTGCGGGAACGGTGATGACGACCTCATTGATGTCGCCGCAGATTTTGGAACAGTCGCGCTTCAGCTTGGACAAGATCAGCGCGGAGATTTCCGCCGGTGTCCATTTCTTGCCGTCGATCTCAACGAGATGCTCCGGGTCGTCCATGAACCGCTTGATCTGAAAAATGGTGCGGTCGGGTTCGCCACCGTCGCGGGCGGCGCTGCCGACGAGCTTCACATCCTCATGCGAATCGAAGAAGACCACGGAATGAGTCAGGCGCTCACCGTCGGCGTTGGGCACGATTTCGGGGTTTCCATCAGGTTTTAGGTAAGCCAGCCCCGAAAGGGTGGTTCCAAGGTCGATTCCAACGTATTCAGCCATAACAATGTGTGTGTGAAAAAGGTTCCAGAGGCGGGGCTACTGGCTGGAGGTTCGGACCTCCACTTTCCGCAGGATAATCTCGTGTCCCTCGCCACGCGAGAAGATAAAGCCAGAGCGGCAGCTTTCAGTGACGCGCGGCTTTGCCTTGCCGGGCAGGGAATCCACGACGGCAATGCGCTTGCGCAGGTCAATATCGACTTCGGTGCCAGAGGTCACATCAAATTCGGTGATCCCATGTTGGTGCAAAATATCCTCAAATGAGGCGCGCAGCGTGACGAGTTGCTGCGGAACGTCGCTGCCTTTTGATCCGGCATAGCGGGCCACCAAGGCATCAATGAGGTCGATACGCTTGATGATGTCATTGGCAAACATGACGACCGTGCCCTCCTCGGTGGGCAGACCGCGGCGCATGACCTCGTGCTTCTCCTCCAGCTCAACGAGCTGGCCGCGCAGACGTTTTTCGATGTCCTGCCAATGCTTGAGCTGGGCCTCAGCCTGAGCAAACTCCTGCTTTTTGCCTTCCAGCCGGACAAGTTCGGCCTTGGTTTCGTCGATCTGACCCACAGCGCGCTGCTGCGTGGTGCCCAGGTCGGCGATGCGCTTTTCCAGTTCGGCGATGCGCTTCTTCTGTTCCAGTTCGTAGTTTTGCAACACAGACGCCTGCTTCTGGATATCGGCGCTGAATTTCTTGAATTCGGCATCAGCGGCCTCGCGATCCTTGCGGGACTGTTCGGCACGTGCAGCTTCGCGATTCAGCGCCTCCTGCGCAGCGTTCAGTTTCACCTGAATCGCCAGATCTTCCTCGGAGGCCTTGCGCAGAGATTTGTTGATCTCCGTCTGGCGTGATTCCAGCCCTGACAGCGCCTGGCCGAGGCCGAGAATTTTGCCACCAACGGTGATGAATTCGCCCAGCTCGGTCTTTCGCGCCTCGATCTTGGTGTGGAGTTCCTTGTGGGTCATGTCCACCTCAGCCAGTTCCGACTTCTGGTTCTCGATGACCTTGAGCAGCCGCTCCTCGTCAGCTTTGAGATTCTGCACGCGGTCAAGCCGCTGGCGCAGTTCGCCCTCGATCGCAGCGGAATCTTTCTTCGCAGCATCCGCCTTCAGCTTGGCGTCCTTGACCTCTTTTTCCAGTTCAACAAGCTGTGTCTCGGCTGCACGGGACTGCTCCTGCGCCGTCTTGAGACGCGCGACCTCTTTGTCCACATCTGCCTGTGCTTTCATCATGCGATCTTCCCTCACTTTGTGCGCCTCTTCCAGCTGGGAAATCTGCTGCTGGAGTTCGGCCAGCTTCTTGTTCTGGCCGTCGGTGCTGACGTTCAGGCGCGTGACGAACTGCGAAGCCTCCTCGCGTTGTTTCGTCACGCTGACCAGCAGCGCCTGAATGCCCGCCAGCTCAGTGGTCAGGGTGGGAATCTGTTTCCGCAGGTTCTTCTCCTCCGCACGCGCCCTCTCAGCAGCGGCATCGGCCTCGATACGCTTATGTTCGGCCACCTGCTGCGCGGCAACGGCTTTATCCGTGCGTTTTTCAGCATCCGCTGCTTTGGCTTCGTTAGTTTTGACGGCCTTGTTGAGTTCCACAAGCCTCGCATTCTCGGTCTTCAATGAAGCCTCAAGCGCGGCGCAATCCTTCTTCAACCTGTCCTGGTTGCGGGCCAGTTCTGCCAGTGCCTTGTCTTCCGTCTGCCGCTGCGTTTCGGTGTCTTTGAGAGTCTTGGTGGCCGTGGCGATGCGGGCATCCACCTCCCCTAGTTCAGCCAGCCGCTTTTCAGCGACTGCAATGCGCTCCTGCACGCCCTTGAGCCGGGTTTCGGCGGCGTTCGCCTCCGCGAGTTTTGCTGTCGTCTCGGCTTCGAGGTTGGCGCGCTTGTCACTCAGGGTTTTATCCAGACTGACGGACTCAAGTCGCAAAGCTTCGATGGCGGCTTCGGAAGACATGCGCTGCGCCAGCGATTCCTTCAGCGTTGCGGCAGCAGCGTCACGGTCCTTGATCAACCCAGCAAGCTCGGCCTTCAAATTGTCTGCCTCGGCGCGGGTTTGCGTCACGTTGCCACGCAGATCAGGCAGCACCGATTCAAGCTCAGAACGTTCTTTGGCCAGACGTTGTATTTCGGCCTGCAGCTTGTCACGCTCCTGCGTGGCAGTCGTGATGGCGCCATTCAGTTCGGCGTTCTGCTTGTTCGCGGCAGCCAGTTCCTGCAAACGGTCGTCAAGACCTGCAGCCTGCTGGGTGAGTTCGGCCACACGGGCTTCGGCGCCGGCGATTTCCTTCTGCCGCTCGGCCATGCGATCTTGGAGATTTCGGAAATCTGATTCCGCTGCGGAGAGATCTTGCTGCGTGCTGGCGTGTGTCGTGGTGAGCGTGGCGATGACAGCTTCCAGACCACTGATTTTTTCCACCAGCAAGAGCTGCTGCTGCGAGTTTTTCTCAGCGGTGGCGGCAGTGGCGTCCGCCTCCTTTTTCTTTTCGATCACAGCGGCAGCCGTCTGCTCCAGATCCGTTTTAGCCAGCGCCAACTGTTCGGTGACCTTCTTGTACTCGGCCTGCAGAATTTTGAACTTCTGGTCCGAAGCGGCAGTGATTTCTTCGAGGTTTTTGCTGCGCTGCTCGGCAGCAGCGAGTGTGGACTCGCGCTCCTTGATCTCGGTTTCGGCCACCCGCAACTGCTCGCGCAGTTTGCCCATGGTCTGGGAAAGTTCGGTCTGCTGCTCCTCGATGTGTTGAACCTCTTTTTCCAAGGTCGCGCGGCGCTGGGTGAGGGTTTGTGTGAGCAGTGTTTGCGCACGGCCATGCTCAGTGGCGGCGAGGAGCTCGCGCGTGCGTTCATCACGGTCTTTGACCAAGGCGGCCACGGCAGCCGAGACCTCGGCTTTGTGCGATTCGACGGCCTTCAGTGCGTCCGTGTTGTCTTTGAGCTTTGAATCGGTCGAAGCAAGGTCGTCGAGCTTGTTGGTGAGATCTGCGGCCTTGTCTTCGAGTTCTTTCACCTGCGCCTGCACCTCAGCCAGACGTGTGCCGCTTGCAGCAATCAGCGCGTCGAGGTCCGCCTGGCGTTTCTCGGCCACGATCCGCTCCGATTCGTCCAGCTTCCGTGTGTCCTTGGCCTGCTGGTCAATGTCTGCGAGTTTGGCCAGCGCTTCCTTCTCCTGAGTGGCGAAAGCGGCTTCGGCCTCTGACTTCTGGATGTTCAGCGTCGCAAGCTGCTGCTCTGCGGCGTGATGCTGCTGCTCCAGTTCGGATAACTGGACACGCATTTCCTTCATGCGCTGCTCGGCGGTGCTCGCATCGGCCTCATGGGACTGCTGCCTGCCAAGCAGTGCGCGAATGGCGGCATCGAGCACGCCTCGCTGATTTTCCATCTGTCCCATGGTCAGGGTCAGGGTATTGAGGCGGTCTTCGTTACCGCGCAGTTCGTCAACGCGCACGGTGATGGCTTTTTCCTCACCTCCCAATTGTGCGATCTGAGTCTGTGCGTGCTGCACCTGCTCCTGGGCTTTCGTCAGTGAGGCATTGACGGCTTCGATTTCGTTCTGCTTGGCTTCCCGCTGCGCTTCGAGTTTCGCCAGATCGGCACGGCGAACTTCGAGCTGCTGGTCGAGGTTTTGCAAATCCGTGCTGCGTTTCGTGTGCTGTTCGGCTTCGGACTTCTGCGCATCAGACTGCAGCGCGGTGAGACGTTTGACCTCTGCATCGGAATCGCTGATCTGATTTTGCAACCCGGCCAGTTTCTGCGCGGCGATCGTTTCTTCCGCAGTGAGCTTGGCGACTGCGGCCTCCCGTGTTTTTGCAGCCTCCGTGGAATGCATGAGCGCATTCTGCTGCGCGGTGAAATCACTTTGCGTTTTCGCCAGATCAGCCTGCGCCTTCTTCAGTTCGGCACTCCTCTTCTCGAACTGTTGATCAAGCACCTGCAATTCCGCGCTGCGCTTGGAAAGCTGCTCGGTTTCGGACTTCTGCGTTTCGGCCTGCAATGAGGCTAGGCGCTGCACCCCTGCCTCGGCGCTGCTGACCTGCTGCTGAAGGTCGGCAAGTTTCTTCGCTGTGGCTGCTTCTTCGGCGGCCAGTTTGACCCGTGTGCTTTCGCAAGATTTTGCCTCTGCGGTGATTTTGTCAAATGAGGCCTGCTGTGCTGCGAGATCGCCCAGCACTTTCGCCAGCGCAGCCTGTGACGTTGCCAGTTCGGTTGTTTTTGCCGCAAGCTGGGTGTCGAGCGCCTGCAGTTCACCGGTGCGCTGAGACTTCAGATCTGCTTCAGACTTTTGCGCCGTGGCAAGAAGCTGGTTGATGGACGCCAACTTCTCCTTTGCCGCCGCTTCCCCGGCCATGAGTTTGGCGGTGGCAGCTTCACGCGTTTTGTGCTGCTTTTCGGCCTCTGCGTGCAGGGCCTGCAGGCTTTTCTGCGCGGTGCTGAGGTCCTCCTCGGCCTTGGCGACGAGGGTGCGAGTGGATTCGAGCTTGCTCTCGGTGTTGCTTAGATCGCGGCGTTTGACATCGTGCTTGCCGGCTTCCGCCTTCGCGTTCTCCATTTCGGTCCGGGCGTTTTGCACCTGAACGCGCAGTTTTTCGAGTTCACTCTTGAATCCGGTGACTTCGGTCTGCGTCTGGCCGAGTTCTTTGCGGCGGACATCCAGGGTGGCATCCAGCGAGCGAATCTCGTCACGCCGCTTCTGCTCCACGTCATTTTCAGCCCGCAGGGAATCGCGCTGCTGGCGAAGTTTTTCAATTTCGTCACGCACCACAGCAGTTTGTTTGGAAACCACGGGATCGGATGCAGATGCAGGGGAAACGAAGGCGGAAGGCTTGGGAATCAGCGAAGCAGGTGGTGCGCTGCCGCCGGGCGGCCGCAGAGAATCGGCAGAGATTCGATGTACAACCGGCTTGGTGACCTCGATTTTGCCGGTTTCAGGGTTGGATTGTGGCAGGTCACCCTTATTCCGTGCGGGGATGCTTTCGGTGTCGCCTTTTTTGCCATCTTCGCGGCTTGGCTGGCCCTTGGGGACGGAAACGGCTTTGGAACCTCCATCCGAGGCCATGCCCTTCGGTGCCCGCTCTCGAAAGCGGCTTTCCAACTGGCCGAACATGATGCGGTCTCCGCCTTTGACGCGAAAGCGCTCCACCCGCCTGCCGTTGACGAAGGTGCCGTTGGAGGATTTTAAATCGACGATTTCGTAGCCTCCATCCGGCTGACGCAGGAACTCCGCGTGAAAGGTTGAAATGAAGGTGTTGTCGATGACAATGTCATTGCTGGCTTCTCGCCCGATGGACAGGCGCTCTTCGAGTATGTCGAAGACGAACTCATTTCCATCATTAAGATTGAAGGCCAGATATGGCATGCCGGACGCGCAGAAAGGACTTAAGGGTCGATAGAATAGGGGTGGAAAATCAGTGAATCAAACTTAATGAAATGAGTCGATAGGGAAGATGGGTGAGGAAGCTATTGTTACAAAAACCACTTCATTGCCCAGCATCATTTAAGATTTCTAAAATATAAAAGCCATGCGATTCATCAAATTTTTTGTCTTTCTGACGCTGGTTTTGAGCAGTTTGGAGGGTTGTGCTGATGTTCCAGCGCCCCGCAGTGGAACCGAAACGCGTTTGTCCCCGGCTCAAATGGACCGTGTCGGGAAGCGGATCTGGCAAAACGAATGCGGCGGTACCGTGGCGGGACTGACCAGCTGGAATGGGGGGGAGGATTTCGCTTCTCTGGGCATCGGACATTTCATCTGGTACCCACAGGGGCGCAGCGGACCGTTTGCAGAAAGCTTCCCGCCGCTGCTGGCTTTTCTGGCGGCGCAAGGCATTGCCTCGCCACGTTGGGCACGGGGAGCCTGCCCATGGCCGAGCAAAGCGGCCTTTGAGGCAGACAAAAACGGCGAGCGGCAGAAGGAGCTGCGGGCGCTACTCAGCCGCACGGTCAGACAGCAGACGGAATTCATCATGGCCCGCATGGAGGCTGCGCTGCCGAAGATGCTGGCGGAAGTGCCAGCCAAGGAGCGGGCCGGGATCAAACGGGTCTTTGAATCCCTGAAGACAACTCCGGAAGGCACGTTTTGCCTGATCGACTATGTGAATTTCAAAGGCGAAGGCACCAGCGCCAAAGAACGGTACAATCGCCAGGGCTGGGGGCTGCTCCAGGTACTGCAGGCCATCAGGGAATCGCCGAACAGCTCCACTTCATGGAATGTGCAGTTCGCCGCAGCCGCCAAACGCGTGCTCAGCCGCCGGGTGGCGAACGCTCCGGCGGAGCGTGGCGAACAACGCTGGCTGGCTGGCTGGCACAGCCGGTGTGACAGCTACAAGCGGTCCCTGTGAAGCCGCCTATTCCTCTTTGCGCTCGATTTTGATTTTGGGCATGGAGCCGGTTACCTTATCGCTCAGGTCTTTGAACAGGTTGCCGTCCATTTCCTTCGAATGGCGCAAGGCCAAGCCCACGAAAAAGGCGATGACAAACAAGCCCGTGACAATGATCCCGGTCATGCAGCCGCCTTCGGAGCTGTTCGGATAGCTGCCAGGAGCTGGCTTGCCATAAGCACGGCGCACCGGGCTGAGGGCACGCCCAGGAGGCCCCGGCTTGGCCGCCGGGGGAGACGGCTCCGTCCTGACGGGAGCCGAGGTTGGCAGCGAATTGGAGAAGCGTGGCGTGATCAGCGGCTTCTCCTCCAGCACGGAGGGGGCATCGCCCGCATAGAAGACGGACTGCACATCGCCAAAGCCCACGCGGTCACCATCCTTGAGCAGCGCCTCCTCGATCTCCGCGCCGTTGACGCGGGTGCCATTGCTGGAACCAAGATCCTGCACAAAAACGCCCTCGTTTGAGGCCTTGATGATTGCATGCCGTCCTGAGGAGGAGGGGCAGGTAAGCACGACATCATTATCAGGATGTCTGCCTATGGTGGCAACATCACTTTCCAACTTGTGAACGAGCGTAGTGCCGTCCTCCATGTAAAAGACTACCGAGGCCATGTATGAGGGGAATTAAGGGGGTGAATATTCGTAAAACCAGAAAAGGCACGAACGGGGGAACAGAAACTTGGGATTTTCCTGATGCAACGGCTATATTCGCGTGTGAGAGTAAAATTTCTCCCGCCTTTCGTGTCATGCGCACCCCAGCAGCCCCATCCCCCCTCGTTTTCCTTGCCCTTTGCACCTTGATGGTGCTGACCCCTGCAGCGTGGCTGCATGCGGATGACAATGAAGACGCCGAAAAAGCCGCCGGTGCTCTGGCCTATGATCAGGAGGCGGAAGGCTACAACATCCGCGCCGAAGTCAGGACTTACATGCTGGAACCGAAGCTGGGCAAAGCCACCCGCATGCAGCTTTTCAAGGGCAACGAGTACTGTTTTTGCATCGCGACACCGAAAAAGTCCGGGGTACACATCACCGGTGCGGTGCTTGATCTCGAAGGCAAACCCTCCGGCGATATCCTGCCGGTGCTCGACGGCTGGGGTTTTGTGCTGTTCTACAAGCCCAAGAAAACGGGCATGTACATGATCGCCATTCACCAGACGGATCAGGGCAAGCGCAAGGAAGTGCCCTGCGCGATGGTCACTGGGTATAAATGATCAGCCGATTTTGAAGCTGCCGTCCGGCAGCTTCGTCACGGTGTGCAAGACCCCGCCCTCCGCCGAATGATGGGTGAAGGTCAGCGCCTCCGGCATGATCTGCAGATGCGTGAAGCCATGCACGTCCTTGCCAAACGGAACCTTGTGCTTGCCTTCGAGTTTGCGCGTCCTGGCTCCGCCGCCACCTGACAGAAGGTGGGTGGTGAAGCGGCCCTTCATCTCCAGGTGCTGCATGTCATGGTCATGCCCGCACAGATACGCGTGTACCTGGTGCTTCTGAAACAGCGGCTCCCACTGCGCGATCAGTGCCTTCGAGTCGCCATGATCACCGTTTGAGTAAAGCGGGTGGTGGCCTGCCACGACGGTAAACGGCGCACGTGGCTTCGCCAGTTCAGCCGTGAGCCAGGCGAACTGCTCCTTCTCCTCCGCTGCTGTCATTGAATTGCGGGGCTTCTTTGTCTTCTTGTCCACGCCGCCAGAAATGGCAGGCAAATTGGTATCCAGGCAGATGAACGTCACCAGGGGCTTGCCCGCAGGACCCACATCAAAACGGTGCCACTTTGACGGCATCTTCCAGCGCACCGCTGGCTGCGCCGCATAGGCCATCTGCACCTTTTCACCGCCTGGATTGTCATGGTAGTCGTGATTTCCCAGGATTCCCCACATCGGCCCAGGAAAGACGTTTGCCGGATACATGGTCTCAATGTCCTTATGCCAGCGCGGAGAGTCCACGCTGAACCCCTCTTTCACGCGACCATAAAAGTTATCTCCAAGCATCAGCAGCCCGGTCGGCTTCACGCCCCTGTCGGTCACGAACTTCTGCATCGCCCCCGCCACCTTGATCTGCTCTGCCGCGCCCGTGCCAAAATCACCCAGCATGAGTACATGCAGCGCTTCCTTGGCCACCTCAGCGGCTGCGCGATCCGGCCGAATGTTCAACGCCAGTGCGGCGGAAGAACAGAACAACGTTTGAAGGGCGCGGCGGCGGGAGAGGGGGGCTGGATTCATCGTGCTGGCTGAAACGGCAGGCCTCGCCATTTTCTCTCACCCATGCGTTTTGCTTTTTTGCTTCTGCTCCTCAGCGGCTGCTCTCGTGATGACCAGCCCGTCATTCTCGGTGGCCATACCATGGGCACCACCTGGAGTCTGCGAGTGGATGGTGAGGCTAACGCCATCTCTCAAAAAGAGATTCAGCAGCCACTTGATGCGTGGGAGACCCTCATCAGCCACTGGCGGCCGGACTCAGCCATTTCACGTTTCAATGCCTCCACCAGCACGGACTGGATTGCGGTCCCGGCAGAGCTCGTCGAAGTTGTCGAACTCGCGCAGCAGATCGGCGGCGACACCGACCATGCGCTCGACATCACCCTAGGTCCGCTCATTGAGCTGTGGGGCTTCGGCGCTTCTGGCAGGCGTGATTCGCCACCCACGGATGCCGAAATCGTCAGTGCCAAAGCCGAATGCGGCTGGCAGCACCTGCACACACGCAGCGATCCCCCTGCCCTGCGCAAAGACATTTCCGGGCTGCACATCAACGTCAGTGCCGTCGCGGAAGGCTGGGCTTTGGATCACCTCGCGCAGCGTCTGAAAGCAGCCGGTGCCACCCGCTTTCTCCTCGAAATCGGCGGTGAAGTGCACGCCCATGGCGAGTGGCGCGTGGGCATCCAGACACCCGCCGCCCCACCCGGAGAAGCCGCACAGACGCTGCTTCTCAAAAATCAATCCATCGCCACCAGCGGCACCTACCGCCAGCACTTCGCTGCGGCCGGAAGAGACTATGCTCACCTCCTTGATCCGCGAACGGGTCGTCCTGTGGAGCACCGTCTCGCCTCCGTCAGCGTCATTCACTCCAGCGCGGCCCAGGCCGACGGCTTCGCCACCGCCTTGCTGGTGATGGGGCCGGATGCAGGCAGGCAACTGGCGGAGAGACTCGGCCTGCAGGTGGTGTGGTTTGAACGCGAAAAATGACTCCTTGCTCAAAAACCACATTGCCCTGAGGGCTGCGCTCTCTGCTATCACCAACCCGCATGTTTCACGTTGCCGAAGATCACGAAGAAGGAATGACAGGCCGCATCTCGCGTCCGCCACTGGCGCCGCGCATGCATTACGCCTTCTCGAACGAGGGCAAGATGTCCGAGTCCCCGCAGTTCGAATACCGCCCGCAGCAGCAGCGCATGGCGGAGCTGGTCGGTGCGGCACTGGATGGCAATCACGCCTTTGTCTGCGAAGCCGCGACGGGCGTCGGCAAGTCGCTGGCCTACCTCGTTCCCGCCGTCACCTTTGCTCTGGAGCAGAAGCGCAAGGCGATCATCTGCACTCACACGATCAACCTGCAGGAACAGCTCATCACGAAGGACATTCCCATCGTCAAACAGCTCGTGGGCGACTTTCACGCGGAGATTCTCAAAGGCCGTGGCAACTACATCTGCCCCACGCGCCTCAAACGTGCGCTCAATGAGGCCGGTGATCTCTTCTCGACCTCTGAAGCTGGCGAATTAAAAATGCTGCTCGACTGGGTGGCCGAAACCGAGGACGGCACCCTGAGCGATCTCGACTTCACCCCCAGCGCCCGCGTGTGGTCGCTGGTGTGCAGCGAGCCGCATGCCTGCACCCCACGCCGCTGCCCACCCGGCAGCCGCTGCTGGTATCAGGACGTGCGCCGTCGCATGGAGCAGGCGGACGTCGTGGTGCTGAATCATACGCTCTTTTTCACGCTGCTGGCCTCTGCCGACGAAACGAGCACCGAGGATTGCAATTTCCTCTTCCCGCGTGACTTCGTCATCCTCGACGAGGCCCACACCATCGAGAACGTGGCCGCGCGTGCCTTCGGCCTGCACATCAGCGAATCGAACATCAAATTCGAGCTCGGCCGCCTGCACAATCCGAAGAGCCGCAAGGGTTTCTTCCAGCTCGTGGGCGACAAAGACGGCGTGCGCGAAGTTTTGCAAACGCTGGACAGCGTGGACACTTTTTTCCGCGCTGCCGAGGCCGCGTGTAAATTCAACGCCATGGGGCGCGAATTCCGCGTGCGTGAAGCTGGGTTCATTGAAGACACGCTCAGCCTGCCGCTGCAACGTCTCGCGCTGCGTGCCCAAAAAGCAGGCGACGCGGTGGACAGGGAGGGCACCAAGCTGGAACTCCTCGATCTCGCCAAACGTCTCACCGCCGTTCGTGTCGGCATCAAAGCCTTCCTGGATCAAGAAAACGAAGATCACGTTCACTGGGTGGAGCGAACCAACACCGACAACCGCATCGTCTCCTTTCACACGGCGCCCGTCGATGTCTCGCAACGTTTGCGGCAGATCTTTTTTGCCAGCCATAAGGCCTGCGTTTTCACCAGCGCCACGCTCGGCATCGGCGATGACACGGAGCTGAACTACTTTCGCAATCGTGTCGGCGCGGAAGATGCGCGCGCGGCATGCATCGAAAGCCCCTTTGATTTCAAGAAGCAGATGAAGCTTTATCTGCTGAAGAAGATGCCGCAGCCCTCGGAGCCCGGCTACCTCGACAGGCTGGAGCATTGGATCACTCATTTCATCGACCTCAGCAGCGGCCGCGCCTTCATCCTTTTCACCAGCTACAGCCAGATGTCCTCGCTGGCGGACAATCTCGAAGCCCATTGCGAGAAGCGCGGATGGCGCTTGCTCGTGCAAGGCCGAGGCATGCCACGCCATCAAATGCTCGCTGAATTCAAGAACGACACGCACAGCGTCCTCTGCGGCACGGACAGCTTCTGGACGGGCGTCGATGTGCCCGGCGAAGCCTTGAGCAATGTCATCATCACACGCTTGCCGTTTGCGGTGCCTGACCATCCGCTGACGGCATCACGCATCGAGCACCTCGAAGCACAGGGCCTCAATCCCTTCACTGAATACAGTGTGCCCGAGGCCATCCTCAAACTCCGCCAAGGTGTCGGCCGCCTCATCCGCACGGCCACGGACAAAGGCATCTGCGCGATCCTGGACAACCGCATCCTTACCAAGCCGTATGGGCGGGCGTTTCTTGCGTCTTTGCCGGAGTGCCCGACTGAGATTATGCAGTAGTCGTTTCGTAGGTTGGATATGTTTGGTGCGCAGTGATTGTTCAACACCGAGGGATCACTTCGCCAAACCGCCCGACTTGGGGTGTCGGACGATGGCGCGTCTGTCAAGCGCTCGCAAACGGGCGGGCTGTAGCCACACCCATTCTACACTATCACGGGAACAGCCCGCGCATCTGCTTCGCCTCATGCACCCGCTGGATGCCCAGGCTCAGCGCAGCAAACCGCATGCTGACATTGCGTTTGCGGCTGAAGTTAAGAGCCTGCACGAAGGCCTGTTCGAGGATGCGGTAGAGCTTGCTCATCACTTCTCCCTCATCCCAGAAAAAGCTCTGCAAATCTTGCACCCATTCGAAGTAGGAGACGATCACACCACCGGCGTTGCAAAGGATGTCGGGGATCACGAAGATTTCGGGACGCTGGGAGATAATGGCATCCGCCTCGGGCGTGGTCGGGCCGTTCGCCCCTTCGGCGAGGATGCGGCACTGAATTTTCGCGGCATTGTCACCGGTGATCTGGCGCTCCATCGCGGCGGGAACCAGCACGTCGCAAGGCGTGAGCAGCAGTTCCTCGTTCGTGATCGGCTCAGCGCCATCAAATCCCACGATGCTCCGCGTTTTGGCCACATGCTCGTCCAGCTTGGCCAGATCAATGCCATTCGCGTTGTACAAACCACCGAACGCATCGCTCACAGCGATCACCTTGAGACCCATGCGGGAGAGCGAGGCCGCCGCAACAGAACCCACATTCCCGTAACCCTGCACCACCGCTGTCGCTCCCTGGGCTGTGATGCCCACGGTGTCCATGGCACGCGAAATCAAATAGGCCACGCCTCGACCGGTCGATTCACGCCGGCCGAGCGAACCGCCCAGCGCCACCGGCTTGCCCGTCACCACCGCTGGAACACAATGTCCGATTTGCAGCGAGTAGGTGTCCATCATCCAGGCCATCGTCTGCTCATTGGTGCCCATGTCCGGCGCGGGAATGTCGATCTGTGGGCCGATAAAAGGGATCAGCTCCTGCGTGTAGCGTCGTGTCACACGCTCCAGTTCACCCAGAGAAAGCGACCGCGGATCGCAGGTCACGCCACCTTTGGCACCGCCATACGGCAGGCCGGTGAGCGCACATTTCCAGCTCATCCACATGGCGAGCGCACCCACTTCTCCGAGAGTCACATCAGGATGAAACCGCGTTCCGCCCTTCGTCGGCCCAAGCGTGAGATGATGCTGCACGCGGTAGCCCATGAACAAAGAGGTGCTGCCATCATCCCGCCGAACGGGCATGGCCACGGTCACAGCGCGTTTGGGCATCTTCAGGCGGTCACGGGCATTTTCAGGAATGTCCAAAAAGTCGGCCACCAAATCGAACTGCTGGCAGGCCATGCGGAAGATCGGCGTATCATACACTTGGGGAATCATGGAACTCATGGTGCAGAAGCATACGCGGGCCGAAGAATCTGCGAGTACTGATTCTGTCATTGTCAGCGATGCTGTCTCTCATGTAGAGAATCTCCATGCCCACCGCCAAAGCGCCCACCAGTCTCCGCCGCCTCTTTGATGAGATCGGCACCGTCGATCAAGTCGGCATTGAGGAACGTGTGGCCAAGTACACGACACGCAGTCTCAAAAAGAAATCGAAGGTCTTCGGCCTGCGCCTCGCCGTGTCGATGGTCGATCTGACCACGCTCGAAGGCAAAGACACGCCCGGTAAAGTCGCATCGCTGTGCCAGAAGGCGCTACGCCCACATGACATAGGCGATATCCCTTCCACCGCCGCCGTCTGCGTTTATCCTTCCATGGTAAGACACGCCCGGAAGCACGTCGGCGGCACCCAGGTCAAAATCGCCTCAGTCGCCACAGCCTTTCCGAGTGGCCAGTCTCCCCTCAAAACCCGCCTCGCCGAAGTCCACGCTGCTGTGAACGACGGTGCCGATGAGATCGACATGGTGATCAATCGCGGCGCTTTTCTCAGTGGTGAATACGGTCGCATGCAGGACGAAATCGCTTCCGTGGTCGAAGCCTGCGGCACAGCCACGCTCAAGGTCATTCTCGAAGTCAGCGAACTCGAAACCTACGACAACATCCGCGCCGCCAGTTTCCTCGCCATGCGCGTGATCCGCCCCGGGGACTTCATCAAAACCAGCACCGGCAAGACCTCATCGAACGCCACCCTCGGCAACAATCAAGTCATGCTGGAAGCCATCCGCGACCACTTCCTCGCCACCGGCATCCCCATCGCCATGAAACCCGCCGGCGGCATCCGCACCGCCAAGCAGGCCCTGCATTTCCTCATCGCCGTCAAAGAAACCCTCGGCGACGAATGGCTCAACAACCGCCGCTACCGCTTCGGTGCTTCCGCGCTGCTGAACGACCTCGTGCGTCAGCTAGAAAAAGAGCGCACCGGCGCTTACCAAGCGCCATGGAATTTCAGCGAAGCCACTGAAGGATATTAATCTGATATGCCCAAGACACTTCCCAAACCCAATCCCGCCCGCGAACTCGTCTTTGGCGAACTGTGGGAGTTTGATCCGGCACCGGAGACGGCGGACCCGAAGCTGAAGAAGCGCTACGATTTATTCATCAACGGTTCCTTCGTGGCACCGAAGAAGGGGAAATATTTCCCGACGATCAATCCAGCGCATGAAACGAAGATCGCCGACATCGCACTGGCGGATGCCGCGGATGTGAACTCGGCGTGTATAGCGGCACAGAAGGCATTTGTGAGTGTCTGGGGCAAGATGCCGGGGAAGGAACGCGGCAAGTATCTTTATCGCATCGCACGACTCCTTCAGGATCGCGCACGCGAATTTGCCATCGCGGAGACGCTGGATGGCGGCAAGCCGATCAAGGAATCGCGCGACTTCGATGTACCGATGGCGGCAGCACATTTCTTTTATCACGCAGGCTGGGCGGACAAACTGGAGCATCTCGCGCCCGGCAGGCAAGTCGCGCCGCATGGCGTGGTGGGGCAGGTCATTCCGTGGAATTTCCCCCTGCTCATGCTCGCGTGGAAAATCGCCCCGGCACTCGCAGCAGGAAATTGCGTGGTGTTGAAACCAGCCGAGACCACCAGCATCACCGCGCTGAAGTTTGGTGAGATCTGCCAGGAGGCCGGCCTGCCCAATGGCGTCGTGAACATCGTCAGCGGCGCAGCTGAAACAGGCGCGGCAGTGATGCAGCATCCGCTGACGACGAAGGTCGCCTTCACCGGCAGCACCGAAGTCGGCAAGAGCATCATGCGCAGCCTCGCAGGCACGGACAAAAAGATGAGCATGGAGCTTGGTGGCAAGGCCGCCAACATCGTCTTCGATGACGCGCCTCTGGATCAAGCCGTGGAGGGCATCGTGAACGGCATCTTTTTCAATCAAGGCCACGTCTGCTGCGCTGGCTCACGCCTGCTCGTGCAGGAAAGCATCGCCGACACCGTGCTGGCCAAACTGAAGCGCCGCATCGCCGTGCTACGCGTGGGCGATCCCATGGACAAGAACACCGACCTCGGCGCGATCAACAGCCGCGAGCAGCTCACGAAGATCACCGACCTCGTCCAAAGCGGTGTCGAAGACGGCGCGGAGAAGTACGACACAGGCTGCAAGCTCCCCGCCAAAGGCTTCTTCTTCCGCCCGACGATTTTCACCAACGTCAGCATGAGCCATCGCATCGCCCGCGAAGAGATCTTCGGCCCCGTGCTGAGCATCCTCACCTTCCGCACGCCTGAAGAAGCCGTCGAAAAAGCCAACAACACCCCCTACGGTCTCAGTGCCGGGGTGTGGACTGACAAAGGCAGTCGCATCCTCAAGATGAGCACCCAACTCAAAGCCGGTGTCGTCTGGGCCAACACCTACAACAAGTTCGATCCGACGAGCCCCTTCGGCGGATTTAAGGAAAGCGGCTTTGGTCGTGAAGGTGGGAAGCAGGGGCTGCTGGATTATCTACGCGTTGTTTGATTCGATGCCTTTTGACAGGATTTACAAGATTGCAGAATTTCAGGATTGCTCCGGACAGCAACACTTCACCTCAATCCTTTCAAATCACCCACAGCCAATCCTGTCCCAATTCTCCTGCGTATGCCTCCTCGCCTCCACATCACCAAAACCCCCAAATGCTATGTCGGCGGTGCCTTCATCCGCAGCGAAAGCGGGCGCGTGACGGCACTGCACGACGCCTCTGGCGCGTTCTTTGCGAACATCCCGCAATGCACACGCAAAGATCTGCGCAACGCCGTGGAGGCAGCGGCGAAGGCGGGGCCGGGCTGGGCGAAGCGCTCGGCCTTCAATCGTGGGCAAATTTTATACCGGCTCGCGGAGATGATGGAGGCGCGTGCAGTCGAACTGACCGAAGCGGTGGCTTTGAGTGGCGCTTCAAAAGCAGAGGCAGCGCGCGCTGTCGCAGCCAGCATTGAGCGTGTGGTGCATTACGCCGGGTGGACGGACAAGTACGAGCAGATCCTCGGTAGCGTGAACCCTGTGGCGTCCGCTCATTTCAATTTCACCGTGACCGAACCGATGGGCATCATCGGCGTCATCGCTCCGGATGACTCACCATTGCTCGCGCTGATTTCATTGATCCTGCCCGCCATCACCAGTGGCAACTGCGTCGTCGCACTGGCAAGCAACACCCAGCCGTACCCCAGCATCCTGCTGGGTGAAATGCTGGCCACGTGTGATCTCCCCGGCGGCGTGGTCAATCTACTCACCGGCCTGCGCAGTGAGATGGTGCCGACGTTTGCAACACATGAGCATCTCCGCGCACTGAGCGGGGCGGTGAAGGAGGCAGACCGCAAAACGCTGAAACTTGGTGCGGCAGAAAGTGTGAAACGTGTGCACCTGCTGAAGGCTGAGGAACCCATCGACTGGTTCGCCGACAAGATGCAGGGCGTGGAGGAGATTCGTGCGCTGATCGAGTTCAAGACCACGTGGCATCCGGTGGGTGCTTGAAGTTGCTCTCCTGTTCTTGCGCGTCAAAATAGAGGTTCCATGACCGCCTACCAATCTCTCTGCGAAGTTGTTTCTGAAATCGCCCTCCTCTCCTCCACCGAAGCGGTGCTGGGCTGGGACCAGGAGACGTACATGCCGGCGCATGCGCTGGATCACCGGGCGCGGCAGCTTTCCTACATCATGGGAAAAGCTCATGGGCTGCTCACTTCGAAGAAAACTCTGAAGCTGCTGGAGCGCGCTGAAGCAGAAATGCCGGAAGACGCGACGCAGGCGGCGAACGTGCACGGTCTGAGGCGTGACATCAACCGGGCGACGAAGCTGCCGCAAAAGCTGGTGGAGGAGGAAACCAATGTGTGCGCGCATGCGAAGGCGGCCTGGGTGGAGGCTCGGGAGAAATCAGATTTCGTCATGTTTGCCCCGCATTTGGAAAAGGTGCTGACCATTGCACGCAAGAAGGCGGATTTGTTTGGTTACGACGACGAGCCGTATGATGCGCTGCTGGACCTCTACGAGCGCGGTGCCAAGACGCGTGAAGTTGCGGCGCTGTTTGAGAAGCTGCGTCCGCAACTGGCGGAGATCGCCCTCGAAGCGGTGGCCAAATCAGACAAGGTCAAACCGGGTGCGCTCAAGGGCCGTTATCCCATCGAGAAGCAGCAGATTTTGAATCGCGAAATCGCCGAGAACCTGGGGTTTGATTTTGAAGCGGGCCGCATTGACACCACGGCGCATCCGTTCTGCACCACTCTGGGACCAGGCGATGTGCGCCTCACGACTCGCTACGATGAGAAAGATTTCCTGTCGTCGCTCTTCGGGGTGATGCACGAGGCGGGCCACGGCTTGTATGAGCAGGGGCTGCCAGGGCTAGACTACGGACTGCCGAGTGGCAGCGCTGCTTCATTAGGCATCCATGAGTCACAGAGCCGCTTGTGGGAAAATCACGTGGGCCGCAGCCGCACGTTCTGGGAAAAGTGGCTGCCCCGCGCGCAGGAGCTCTTCCCGCACCTGCGCAAGGTGAAGCTGGACGCGTTCATGAAAGAGATGCTGCGCAGCGAATTCAGCTTCATCCGCGTGGAGGCTGATGAGGCCACCTACGATCTGCACATTCTCCTGCGCTTTGGAATTGAGCGCCGTCTTGTGAAGGGTGAACTGGGCGTCCACGACGTGCCACGGGTGTGGAACGAGGAGTATCGCGAGCTGTTTGGCATGACTCCGCCGGATGATCGCCATGGCTGCCTGCAGGACATCCACTGGAGCATGGGTGGACTGGGTTATTTCGCGACCTACACGCTGGGAAACCTGAATGCCGCGCAGCTTTTCGCGACGGCGAAAAAGCAGCGGAAGATCGCGACGGCGCTGGAGAAATGCGACTACGCACCGCTGCTGCTGTGGCTGCGTGAAAACGTTCACAGCAAGGGAGCCGCGCTGCTGCCCCAAGAGATCATTACGCAGGCGACGGGCAAACCGACGGATGCGAAATGGCACATCAAGCACCTGCGCGAGCGCTACGTGGGCTAGGAGCCGAGGTGCTCGGCAAGCAGTTCACGGAGCTGCTTACGGGCACGGTAAAGCCGGAGTTCGACTGCTTTTTCGCTGGTATCCTGCACCTGGGCAATCTCGCGGTGGCTCATTCCATGCCAAGTGGCGAGAAGGAGCACCTCACGCAGCTCCTGCGCGAGTTTTGCGACGGCAGTTTGCACGGCAATCAGGTGCTCGTTGGCGATGGCCTGCTCATCCGGAGAGGCGTGGGCCGCCGCGAGGGGCATGTTTGAAAGGTTCTCATGCTCCATGAGGGTTTCCGGATGCCGACCGCGCCAGCGAGCATGATTACGGGCGAGATTCGTGGCGATGGCGAATAGCCAGGTGGAAAATTTATGTGACCTGCTAAACCTGTACCGGTGCTGGTAAACGCGCACGAAGGTTTCCTGAGCGAGATCAGCCGCCGTCGCAGCATTGCTCGTGAGTCGTGTGAGATAGACGATCAATGGCTTGCTCCAGACGTCCATGAGACGGTTCAATGCCAGCTCTTCGCCTTCCGCGAGACTACGCATCCATTCGATGTCGAGGTCGTCCCGGGCGAGTGTCATCGGCGAAGACTGGAGGAGAGACGCCGATCATGCTCGCGGCGCTGCTGGTCGAGAATGGGCAGGAAATCGTTCAGAAAGCGTTTCCCCTCCTCTTGGGGCATCAGCCTGGCCACATGCCGAAGATGCTCAGCGGCTGCCTTTTCGCAGTCGTCGCAGATGGCCTGATCCCGGCTGAGCAGGGCATTGTGTTCTCCCCCAGGACGGCCACGTTGACGGGTACGCCGGAGGAGAGGACGATCAGCTTCATTGATCTGGCTGCACATCTTGTCGCAGTGCTTGAAGTAGTCGCTGTGCAGGGCGCTGACGCTCTCGAAGGTTGGGTCATCGAGGTTGTACTCTTCCTTCAGCCAGCTCAAGCCCAGCTCGCGGGGAGAGACCCGCGGGCGGAGGCTTTCGCGGGTGATCCACAAGGCAACAGCCGCCAGCAAAGCAGTGAGGAGCGTGAAGCCTATGATTCTACGGACTGGCGTCATGGCCTCCCCAGGCTGAAGTGATTTGAATCGAACGGACTGATGGAGGTAAGATAGGCGTCATGAGGATTCAAGGCCTGGGGCGGGTGCGTTATGCCCCAAACAACGGCAAGAAACACGGCTGCCGTCATGACGGCAATCTCCCGCTTGGGCTGTAGCAGCCACCAGGAAAAGCGCTCGATCAATCCAGGATTGATCGTCTCGACCGCAATGCGCCGCCAGACTTCACGACGGAAGTCTGGCGGTGTTTCCACCTGAGGCTGCCATTCAGCAAGGAGATCGTCTAGTGGATCCGGATTGTCGTTGTGCATGGCGGCGCAGGTGTGGTTCTGGGGGGGGCAATCTGATGGTGTTACCTCTGGCCATAAACATCCACCCAAGCGAGGCCGGACTTCACGCCCTGGGGTTGAAAATAGCGGCGGCCGAGATACACCCCTTCAACTGGTCGCATGGATCCACCCTGGGGATGGCTGGCACGTGTGAGCACCGGCTTGCCGTTGTAAGTCTGCGTAAGGCTCGGCACGGGGCGTCCTGAACAGGACATTGAGGAAAGTGTGGCGGCAGCGAGAAGAATCAGAATGACGGGTTTCATGGTTGGTCGGGGTTAGGGTTGGTGAGCGGCTTTGAAATCGCTGCTCAACTGGTTTCACCCCGCCTCATGTCGAATCCCTCAAAAAAAGACCCTCTTTTTTTCAACGTCAGTTTTCCCGGCGCACATGCCGGATGAGCCCAATCATGACGCCTTGGATCAGTAGCTCGCGCGCTGGCAGAAGATCGGGAAATTCGGAATTTTCTGCCTGCAGGAATGGCTGAGAATCTTTGACGACATAGCGCTTCAAGGTGCTCTCGCCGTCGATGAGCGCGGCGACGATGTCCCGTGGGCGCGGCTCGCGGATTTCGAGAATGACGAGGTCGCCGTCACCGATGAGGGCTCCGATCATGGATTCGCCACGCACTTTGAGGGCAAAGCTCTTTGCGGAGCGTGGGATGCCGAGGGTGTTCACGTCCACCGAGATGCATCTGTCAGCATGCTGCACCATGTCAGCGGCGGCCATGCCGGCGGGAATCTGGCCGAAGACCGGAATGTCGATGATTTCAGCACGGTCAAGGTCTTCAGGGAAGACGACGGCGCGGGCTTTGTGCGCATGGCGCTGAATGACGCCTTTTTTTTCCAGCGCACGCAGATGGCTCATGGCGGCGGTCTGGCTGGAGAAGCCGAAGTGACGCTGGATGTCACGCGTGGAAGGCATGACGCCGTTGGTGCGCTGGTAGCTGCGCAGGTACTCGAGGAGTTCCTGCTGGCGGGCTGTGAGGCGGGAGTCAGTGTCGGTGAACATGATTAAAAAGGGCTGTTCGTGCGAACATTCCCGCTCAGGCTCGGTACGCAAGATGTTTTCCTGCGGCCATTTCAGCGCATAGTCGCAGTCATGTTGAGTTCGAATCACCTGACAATCTCCGCGCTTCTGCTGCTGGCCACGATCTGCCATGCGCAGGAGGCAGCGCCGATCAACCCTGCCAAGATGGATAAAACTGGCATGCTGCCGCCCCATACCAAAGTCTTGGGTGAACGCGCTGCTGCGGCCTTCGGCAAGCAGGACTGGCCGAAGGCCCGCAAGGCCTACCAGGAGATGCTTGAACTCGACGATGGCAATGCGCTCATCTGGGCCAATCTGGGCGCGGTGGAGCAGCAGGCGGGAGAAAACAAGCAAGCCCTCGAGTGCTTTGAGAAATCAGTGCAGATCAATCCGAAGCTCGCGCAGACATGGACGGCCCTCGGACTGATGCTGCAAAAACAGGGCGATACCTACCGGGCGATTTCCTGCTTCACACGGGCCATTCACGAAGAACCGGAAGACGCACGCGCTCACAACTACCTGGCCATCGCCGCCAAAGGGCTGGGCTGGACGGATGCGGCTGAGGCGGAACTGCAGCGGGCCATCGAACTGAAGCCGGATTACGGCATCGCTCATTTCAACATGGCACTCATGCTCCTGGAGCGCCGTCCGCCTGCCCCCGAACTCGCACGCCGACACTACGAGAAGGCGCTGACACTCGGCGTGGCGAAGGATGATGTGGTGGAGCGCCGCCTGAAGGAGTGACCCATGCTGGAACACACTGAACCATGGGACATCACCGCGCAGCTGGATGATCTGCGTACGCAAGGGCTCTGGCGCGAGCTGCGGCCGCTCGATGCAGTGGACGGAGTCACTGTGCGTGCCGAAGGCCGTGAGTGGATCAATTTTTCCTCCAACGACTACCTCGGTCTGGCACATTCCCCCGAGATGACAAATGCGCTTGCCGAAGGCGTTGCCAAATACGGCGGCGGCTCCGGGGCGTCACGTTTAGTATGCGGCACGCACCGCGCACATGCCGCACTGGAGGAAGCCTTGGCAGATTTCAAGGGGACAGCGGCCGCGCTGACATTCAGCAGCGGATTTGCCGTGGCACTGGGCACGATTCCGGCACTGGTAGGAGCAGGCGACACGATCATCCTCGACAAGCTCTGCCATGCCAGCCTCGTGGATGCAGCGCGCTTGAGCGGAGCGACGATCCGCGTATTTCCCCATAATCACCTCGAAAAACTCGAGCGTCTGCTGCAAACAGCCCACGGGCGCGTGCTGGTAGTCACCGAGTCAATTTTCAGCATGGATGGCGATGCCGCGCCACTGCGGGAGATTGTAGAACTCAAGACCAAATACGGTGCCTGGCTGCTGGTGGACGAAGCGCATGCCGTGGGGATTCTTGGCCCGCAGGGGCGTGGACTCGCTGCTGCACTCGGCGTGGATCAGCAGGTGGATTTGCATCTGGGCACCTTCAGCAAGGCCCTCGGCCTCAGTGGGGGGTATCTTGCGGCATCACGGCAGGTCATTGATCTGCTGATCAACCGCTCACGCAGTTTCATTTACTCCACGGCTCCCCCCCCCCATCTGGCCCATGCACTGAGCCTCACTTTGGAATTGATTCGCGACGAGCGAGGCGATGCCCTTAGGCAGCGCGTGCTCAGCCATACCCTGCAAACCCAAAGTCTGCTGGCCGAAACAGGTTTGGCATCCCCGCATTGCATGGCAGCCATTCTGCCGGTGATCCTGGGGGATGCCTCGCATGCCATGGAGATTAGCACCCGCCTGCGTGACACCGGATTCCTCATTCCCTGCATACGCTATCCCACCGTCGCACGCGGCAGCGCCAGACTGCGCATCACCGTCAGCGCATTGCACACTGCCGCGCAGATCCAAACTCTCGGCAACGCCCTGCGGGAAACGCTTGAGCCTCAAGGCTGAGGCGACTGGCCCAAAATCTCCAACGCCCGCTTTCTCGCGTCCTTGATCTCCTGCGGGCTCAAAGAAACGCCGTTCTTGCCTGAGGCCATCAGATTCGTGCGTTCCTGACGATGCTGCAGGAACAAAACGTGACCGAGCTCATGCGCTGTCACTCGGGCCACGATGTTCTCGGCTCCGCCTGTGACCTTGTGAAATTCGGGCGTTTCGCAGACAACCACCGGCTCCCCATAGAAAAAACCGTTGGGTCCCATATCCTTCACAAAACACACATCAATCGCTGTGGGACTGAATTGATTCGTCGGAATCGCCGCTTTGACCCAGTCGCGATCCTTGATGTACCACCTTTTAGGGGTGCTATCGAGAGCTTGCAGGCTGCTTATCGCCTCCACTTCGAACCGAATGCCCGCTTGGGACCAGATGACGTTCACTTCATCAAAAATAGCACGCGCTTCTTTTTCCGTAAGTGTGGTTTGCAGCCTTGGATTCGTAATGGACTGCATCAGATGAATACGAGCCCTCAAGATGAGGGGGGAAAACGGCTCGTGTGATTGCAAGGGCAGCGACCACATCAAGAATAAAACAGATATCTGCAAACGAATCATAAAATGGACGGGCACTTTCGTTAAAGCATTCAATCATCAAAGTTTGTGCACCTCCTCAGCACGAAAAGGATCCGCTGGGCAGGCCACGATATGAGATGATACGATGGACGCAAAAAAATGCTCCGAAAATAAAAAAAGGCCTTTCCAGTGGTTACGGCCCCTGCTAGTTTAGGAACTGAACGGCTCACGTACTTTGCACCAAAACACATGTTTTGGTGCAATCCATGCGAGTGTCCGACCTCAACCCAACCAACCTAATACCAACCATCAGACTATGAAATTGAACGCATTGCTGAAAACGCTGGGGTTCTTGGCACTGGCCGCCACTCCCGTTGTGGCCGGACCATCCGCTCCAAAAAACCCAAAAAACCCTTACATCGCTCCCGCTCCGGTGAACGATGATCTGGGCATCACCGCCTCCATCGGTTACGACTCCAACTACGTGTGGCGTGGCATCAACT
>NZ_JAQSEA010000162.1 GCF_029946185.1 Prosthecobacter sp. | reverse complement strand
CCACACCGCAGGCAGTCTCTCCTTCACCATCTTCGCACTGCTGGCCGGAATCAGTTCCGGCGTGAGCGGCACGTTCTTCGTGTCCTCAAAGTCGAAGTTGCCGGGGCTGCGGGAGTATTTGTAGTCCTGGTCCAAATTTCCATCGACGGAGAGCTGGATGCCGACTTCTTCGACGCGTGGCACAGAGAAGTAGAACAGGCCCTGTTTGAGTACGCATGTCTCGCCGGACTTCAATCGCAGCTTGGACTTGGCAAGTTCACGAAACAGCTCGCGCGCGGTGGCTTCAGCGGGGTTCACAAACGTGCGCTGCTCGGCGATCACATCACGAAACTCAGCCTCAGTACGCAGCGCGGTGAAGGCGGCATCGATCTCATCCTTCGCCAGCGGGTAGTGCGTGCAACCCAGCACGATGGTTTGCAGCGGCGCGGTGGGTTTCTCAGCGCGATACGCTTCCGCCAAAGCACGCGCTTCTTTCATCGCATAAGCCGCCACGGAATCAGGAAAGGCGGCGTCGCCCTCAATCGCCCCGGCCAGTGTGGAACTGCCCTGCTGGGCGATGACGGGCACGCTCTGTCCCGCGAGTCCCAAAGTGCTGGCGATCGTGCGCGGATACACCTTGCTCGCGCAGGTGCCCGCAGTGGCGAGGATGCCGATGCCGCCTGTGCTCTTGGATTCCAAAACATCCCGTGCCCCGGCCTCCACCACACCGACGACGATGACGGGAATCTTCCATGCCGCCACGGCCTTGCGAATGTCTTCCAGACCGTAAGCCGTGGCCGTGTTGCAGGCGATCACGATGGCTTTGACCGGCGGCTTGGTGAACTGCGGCTCAGTGCCCTCAGTGGGGTAGGCGCGGCGACCGAGCAGAAAGACGGCGTCCTTCACGATGAGCTCGCGCAGGTAATCGGTGCGGTTCACGGCGGAGTAGTTGCCGTAGGGCATGTTCGCCTGATCGCCGAGGTAGATGAAGCGCTCCTGGGCAAAATCAGGCACGCCATCCGCACCGGGTTGCAGGGTGTCGTTGTGAAAGGCGTCCAGCGTCAGCAGCGCCTCCAGCACGGTCAGTCCGCCGATGCCGGAATCAAACACGCCAATGGGCAGGTGGCGCGTGGCTTCCTCATCGCTCCAGGCACTGGCATCAAAACTGAAGGCCGCTTTGCCATCGGCATGCACCTTGGCATGCTCGATGAGATCAGCAGCAGGCGCTGCGATGGCGAGCAGAAGCAGCGCGGTGAGGATTTTCATAGATAAGCAGACGGCAGAGGGGGCGGTATATAGACAGCAAATAGGCCAGCACAACGCAAAGCCACGCGGGAGCCATTCCGAACGTAGGATGGATGTGGCGACAGCCCATCCGTCTGCCAGCGTGTAGCAAAAACACGCGTGTGCGAGCACGAGCACAGTCCGGTAGCTTGAAAGGAGTGGGACCATCCTGGTCCCACCTCAGGAAAGGAAGGTGCGGCGGAGCTGGAGGGCGTGGCGGAGCGTCGAGGGATCAAGATGATCCCTCTCCTGCCAGAGCGCTGGGCTCACTTGGAAGGAGTGGGACCATCCTGGTCCCACCTTAGGAATGGAAGGTGCGGCGGAGCTGGAGGGCGTGGCGCAGCGTTGAGGGATCAAGATGATCCCTCTCCTGAGGGAGCGCTGGGCTCACTTGGAAGGAGTGGGACCATCCTGGTCCCATCTTCCGAAAGGGGAGACGGCGGAGCTGGCGGAGCCCACCGGCGGGAAAGAGCATCCTCCCAAATGGAATAGCCATCTGGAAGCAGGCCGGCTTTGAGAGGATTGCGACGAATGTAACGAACGCAGCGGACGAAGTGATCCGCGTCGCGAACGAGGCGGTCAAAATAATCCTCCTGCCAAAAGGAGCCGCTGAGATGGAGCCAATCATTCAGTCGATTCGCGGTGTAGCTTTTCCAGCTTGAGAGAATTTTGCCGAGCTGCTCGCCCTCATGAAGCGACATCAGCACATGAACGTGATTCGGCATGATGACCCAGGCATGCAGGTCGTAGCGTTTGGCCTCAAAGTACTGCAAGGCACCGGCGACAATTTCACGGCATGCAGGTTGGCGCAAAACGCAGGAGCCATGTGCGGCATCCAGCCAGTGCTCGATGCGCGCGGTGAACTTCTGTTGGTACTCGCCAGTTTCCTCCGGAGTGTGCGGTTTGGGGTGGGCTTCGAGCCATTCATCGCGTTCTGCTGTCCATTCCTCACGCAGCGCCGCAGGAAGGGAGTCAGCCATGCGGAAGGTGACGAAATAACACCTGCCAGGCTGCTCCCAGTGGGGGAGATGATTGGCGGACTTTTCCACGTCGGTCAGGCGGTTGAGGAACAGCGGAGTGTTCATGGCGAAAAGAACGTGGTTAAGTGACTGAGAAAGGCGCATTGTGGGACCGTCCGCCTAAGGGATCAAGATGATCCCTCTCCTACCGGAGCGCTGGGTGGCATGAAAGGAGTGGGACCATCCTGGTCCCTCACGCTCCGCTCGCGCCCTCCACCCCGCGCTGGCAGGACGCTGTTTGTCTCTTCGCTCACGCAGCCGCATTCGCAGCGTTGAGGGATCAAGATGATCCCTCTCCTGCCGGAGCGCTGGGTGGGCTTGGAAGGAGTGGGACCATCCTGGTCCCATCTTAGGAATGGAGGGTGCGGCGGAGCTTTGAGGGCGTGGCGCAGAGTTGAGGGATCAAGATGATCCCTCTCCTGGCGGGGCCACCGCCGCCAGCCTCAAGCAAACAGCAGCCTGCCAAGCACCACCGCCATCCCCATCCCAACGAGGTCTGCCGTGAGACCCGCTGCCAGCGCATGGCGGATGCGGCGGATGCCGACGCTGCCGAAATAGACCGCGAGCACATAGAAGGTAGTCTCCGTGGAGCCATACATGATCGCGGCGGTGAACTTCAGCTGCTCGCTGATCTCAGGCCGCAGCAGGATGTCATTGAGCACGCCCAGCGAGCCGGAGCCGGTGAGCGGCCGCATCAGCGCCATGGGCAGCAGCTCCACCGGAAAGCCGATGAAGCTCAGCAGGGGCCGCAGCAGGTACTCCAGCAGCAGCAGCATGCCAGAGCTGTTGAACACCGCCAGCGCTGCCAGCATGGCCACGAGAAACGGCATAATGCGCGTGGCCACGGCGAAGCCTTCTTTCGCCCCTTCCACAAACTCCTCATACACCTTCACCCCTCGCGCCAAACCAACCCCGAGAGTGAGTACGAGGACGATGGGAATGGCGAGGCCGGAGCCGCCATTCATGAGCCGCTTCCAGGTGGGTTCTATTTGCACCTCAGCGCTGGCGGCAGC
>NZ_JAQSEA010000161.1 GCF_029946185.1 Prosthecobacter sp. | reverse complement strand
CATCGGCCCCGGCGAAGGAGCCAAGCCGCGCGAGATTTTGGTGCAGATGGATTGAGTCACCATGTAGCTGCATTCGCCAGAATGCGCTCAATGTGGCGCGAGCCTCCGGCTTGTATGCATGAGCTGAGGCGTTTCACGATGCGTCCCCACATTGGCGTTTCGGCTCGATTTTGGACAGGATTCACAGCATTGCAAAATTATGCAGGATTACGGCGTGGTGCTTTGAGTTCGCGGCTGAAAAAAGCGGCATCAATGAGCCGGTGTCCGGAATCTGTTTAATCCTGCAATTCTGCGATCCTGTTAATCCTGTCTCAATCAACCCACCGGGTTGGCTGCGGTAATCTTTTCATCCGTTGCTCGAACCAGCCTTGCGCAATCGGAGCCGCTGGCGAGAATCGCCCCATGTCCGACCACGCAGACTTCCGCACCCTGTTCACCAATCTCAAGGCCGAGATGCAAAAAGCCATCGTAGGCTACGATGAACTGCTCAGCGATGTGCTCGTCGCCATTTTCTCCGGCGGGCATGTGCTGCTGGAAGGCGTCCCCGGCCTCGGCAAAACCTACCTCGTCCGCACGCTTTCACAGGTGGTCGGCTTGGAACCCGGTCGTGTGCAGTGTACGCCCGACCTGATGCCGGCGGACATCCTCGGCACGCACATCGTCGGCGAAGACGAAAAAGGCCACCGCACGCTGCGCTATGAAAAAGGCCCCGTGTTTAAGAACCTGCTGCTGGTGGATGAAATTAACCGTGCCACGCCCAAGACCCAGGCCGCGCTGCTCGAAGTGATGCAGGAGCGCTGCGTCACCACTGGCGGCGAGCGCCATCTGGTGCCGGAACCCTTCCTTGTGCTCGCCACGCAAAACCCCATGGAAATGGAGGGCACCTACCCGCTGCCCGAAGCTCAGCTCGACCGTTTCATGTTCAAGATCAAGGTGCCGTTCCCGGATCTCGACTCGCTGGTCGAAATCTCCCGCCGCACCACCGGCTTCACCGAGCCGAAGCTCGCGACGATGACCGACGGGCCAAAGCTGATCGAAATGCAGCAGCAGCTTTCCAAAATTCCCGTGGCGGATCCCGTGGCGCACTACGCTTCGCGGTTGATCTTGAGCACCCATCCCGAACAGCCTGATGCCTTGTCGGAAGTGAAGCGCTACGTCTCCTACGGCGCCAGCCCACGTGGCCTGCAGGCGCTCATTCGCGGTGCCCGCGTCTGGGCTGCCATTCAGGGGGCCACTGCCGTCTCCACCGACGACATCCGTGCCATCGCCCACGTCTCACTGCGCCACCGCATCATCCTGAATTTCGAAGGCGAAGCCAGCCAGGTGCGGGTGGACGACATCATCACCAAGCTGCTCGATCAGGTGAAGACACCAGCGCAGCAGGCGGCGTGAGGTCCTGCATCAGATATGAAACCCATTCTTCTGTTTTGCGCTGGTGCTTTTCTTGCTGCTTGCTGCGTTCCGCAGAAGGGGCCGATAGGCCCGTATGCGCCCTACAATGACATTGCACCGGTGACGTCGGAATCATACAGCCGCCGATTTCTCGAATACCTCGCTTCAAGCCCATGGCGCAACTCAGACTACAAGCGCGTGCTTGTATGTGGAGCACTCGGCACCGCGTGGTGTGCTCCCGGGACGAGTATCGAGGCGGCTCTCAAGCGAGTGCACCTCAGGCAGCCCGCTTTTTATAACGTGTCGGTCTGGCGTCCCAAAGACGCGGCTTTTTATGGAGTAAGATTTGATGGCAAACAGCGTGTCGAGCCATCCGTAAGAATACTCGTGCCCTCCAATCGCCTTCAAATAGGCGACGCTGTCGTGGTGCTCGAAAAGTTGGTTTCCTTTTAAGCCCCCTTTCATTTTTTCCCTGCATGCCCGCAGAAAACCTCGAACGCGAAGACCTTTTCGATGCCTCCTTTCTGGATCGGCTTCGCGTGCTGGCCCTGCGTCTGCGCAAGCGGCGGCAGCTGATGCGGCGCGGTTCGCAATCCACCTCCGCCACCGGTTTCACCCGCGAGTTCAAGGACTACCGCCACTACACGCCGCGCGAGGACTACCGCGCCATCGACTGGCGTTTGTACGCGCGGTTGGACAAGCTCTTTGTGCGTCTCTATGAGGAAACGCAGGAGCTGAACCTGCACATCATGCTGGATACCAGCACCTCCATGGCGGAGCCGTTTCCCGAGAAGCGGCGGCAGGCGTTGCGCTTTGCCGTGGCGCTGGCCTATCTGGCGCTGAGTGCACAGCAGCGCGTCAGCCTTTACTCAATGAGCAGCGGCGTGCATCAGGAGCTTCCTCCCCTGCGCGGGCAGGGGAACATCGAGAAGGTGATCCAGGCGGTGCTGAAGCTGAAATTTGAAGGCCTCACCGACATGAAGCGCTGCTTCGAGGAATTCCGCCCCAGCAAGCAGCGCTACGGCATCATCTTCGTCATCAGCGACTTCTTTGGCCGGGACATCGGGAGCGCCACCGAGGCCGTGGCCCGCGTCTCGGCCTGGCCTGGAGAGAACCACTTTCTCCAGATCGTGCATCCCCAGGAGCGCCTCCCGGAGATCGAAGGCGAACTCGAACTGACCGAGGTCGAAACCGGCGAGCGCCGCCGCTTCTGGCTGACCAAGCGCGATGTGCAGCGCTATGTCGAAACCTTTGACGCCTTCGTTGGCAATCTCGCCAATGAATGCGCCAGCCACAGCGTCGATTTCATGCAGGTGACCAGTGAGGAGGCCTTCGAAGAGCGTTTCCTCGATCTCCTCGTACGCGGCTCCGCCCTAGCAGGCGGCGCGTAATGCGGAGGATAGGCCTCTGGCCTGTCCGGCGGATCGAGGCGTCCCGAACGTTGATTCAAACCAAAACTAAGGCGAGACGCCCCAGTCCTCTGACAGGCCGGAGGCCTATCCTCCGGGCCACGCTTGGCCATCCATCATTCCCATGCTCTCATGCACGCATGAACTGGCCTGTGATCAAAGCTGTCGGACTCCTCGTTGGGTCGAATATTTTCATGACTTTCGCTTGGTATGCGCACCTGCAGGATCTCAAGACCAAGCCGTGGTTCATCGCCGCCTTCATCAGCTGGGGCATCGCGTTTTTTGAATACATGCTTCAGGTGCCCGCCAACCGCATCGGCAGCACGGCGCTGACCCTGCCGCAGCTCAAGATCATCCAAGAGGTGATCACGCTGATGGTTTTTGTGCCCTTTGTGGTTTTCTACATGAAGGAGCCCCTCAAATGGGACTTCCTCTGGGCGGGGCTCTGCATGTGCGGGGCGGTGTATTTCATGTTTCGGAAATGAAGTGGACCCGTTGCGCCGCAACCGGGCAGGGGATTGCGGCGTAATTGTGTATTCTGCCGCATCAGCGTGGGCAAAACGGCCCCAAAGGCGTTTTTGTGGCGCTGGTCAGTTCGGGAAATTGTGAAAAGAACGGCACATTTTATTCACATATTCACATTTCAAATTGTGAAGATGTTTAACAAAGGTTAAATAACTTATCATTACCATGTCCACCGCGAACCTGCGCAGACATCTCCATGAGACCCGAAACCGCCCCGCCGGAATCAACAACCGGCACGATGTGCAGCGGGACCACTACCTCCTGCTCTTGAAGCGGTGGATTGGTGGTGCCGTGCTGGCTCCGGCCTGTCTGGTAACGGCCATCACACTGATCATGATGCTCTGGCGCGCCGTGTCCCGAATGGATTTCCTGAGGTCCGAGGAGTTCATCTTTTTCTCATTCGGCGGCTTCATTTGGGCGGTGGCCTACCTCGCCGGGGTGCGGCCTGTGACGGCCTATGTCTTTGGCCATGAGTTCAGCCACCTCGTCACCGCCCGGATGTTTGGCGGGCGCATCTTCGACTGGAAAGTCAGCGCCCACGGCGGCTACGTGGAGACGGACAAGTCCAATACTTGGATCACCCTGGCTCCTTACTTGATCCCATTTTACACCCTGATCATCATGCTCGTTTTCGGCATCGTCGGGCTGGCGATGGACATGCAGCAGGCGCATGACGTCCACCTCCTGAAGTGGACCGTGCATCTGAAGCCCATGCGCTTTCTCTACGCACTGGTCGGGCTGACATGGTGCTTTCACGCCACCTACACCGTCAAAACCGTCATCGCCGAGCAGGGGGACCTCAAGCGCAATGGCGAGTTCTTCTCCATGATGCTGATCTTCCTCATCAATGCCTTCCTGCTGATCGCGCTGTTTCTCGCTTCCTCACCCGCTCCAGGGCTGGGTTTCATGGAAGTGGCGCGCTGCTGGTGGTCGGTGGCCTCCGGCATGCTCGGCTGGCTGTGGCATCTGGTGTTCTGAGCTGCGGCTGGACGGGCCGGATTCCATGGTGTGCTATGTCCTATTCGGGATAGATACTTACCATGGCCTTTTTCTGCGATCGGACATCTGTTCGTCTCTTTTGATCGCTCTGCGGAGATAGAAGTACGATATGACAAGGCCTGCGGAAATGAGCAGTGCGGAAGCGCCATAAAAGTGAAGCAACTGCGGTGCGGCTTCCACGACGTGGAAAGGTTTCGTACGGTGCCCCTGATAATAGATCACTTCTGAAGTGGAACTGAAAAGCAGCCCTAGACCAGGAAGGAAGAAAAACAGCGCCACGACTAGAATCTGCCATGGATTGTTGGAGCTTTTTTGAAATTTGGGCTCTGGCTGTAATTTCATTTTGGAGCGCAACCTTAGAGGTCTAAACGGCGAATCAGCAACACATCGGTGGGTTTAGTACCCATGCATTGATAGGCGACGGTTGGGCTGTCATATTGTGCAAGGTAACAAAAATAGGGGATGACGCACAAGGCCTTTGTTTTTGGCACCCAAATGCCAGGCATGAATGGCACTCCAATCAGTGTCATTTCGTGCCAAAGCGGCAGGGACGCGTGCCCAGAGCCGATAAAAATATCGGAGCTTCCAGCCGTGCGGCATGCGGCGCAGATTTTAAATCATCGGCAAAGGTGCAACGACGACAGTAATGGTGACTCGACTGGACTTTGCCCGCTTTTTGGTCAATGAACCCAGCCCATGCCCGAAGACCCTGACGTCCTCTCTGTGACCCAGCTCACGCGCGAAATCCGCGATGTGCTGCAAAGCCGCATCGGTAGCGTGTGGGTCGAGGGCGAGATCAGCAACCACCGCCTGCAATCCTCCGGCCACCAATACTTCACGCTGAAGGACGCCGGGGCGCAGCTCTCCTGCGTCATGTTTCGCGGCGCCGCCGCGCGCAGCAGCGCCCGCATTCAAGACGGTGCGCTGATGCAAGTGCATGGCGAGATCAGCGTGTACGAGCCGCGCGGGCAGTACCAGATGGTCGTGAAACAGGTGCAGGCGAAGGGCAAAGGCTCGCTGCAGGAGCGTTTCGAAGCCCTCAAGCGCAAGCTGCATGAGGAGGGCCTGTTTGATGGCGAGGGCAAGCGCGCCATCCCACGCTTTCCGCGCATCGTCGCCCTCGTCACCTCTCCCACCGGCGCGGCCATTCAGGACATGCTCAACATCCTCACCCGGCGTGCGCCCTGGGTGCGCGTGCTCGTCTTTCCTGTGCGCGTGCAAGGGCAGGGGGCCGAACTCGAAATCGTGCGCGCCCTCGAAGTCCTCGGCGATGCCGAAAACTTCGGCCTGCCTGTGCCGGACACCATCGTCGTCGGTCGTGGCGGCGGCAGTTTGGAGGATCTGTGGGCCTTCAATGAAGAGGTGCTCGCCCGCGCCATCGCCGCCTGTCCCATTCCCATCATCTCCGCCGTCGGGCATGAAATCGACTTCACCATCGCCGACTTCGTGGCCGATCTGCGTGCGCCCACACCCAGCGCGGCCGCCGAACTCCTCGCGCCAGACAGCACCGAGTTGCAGCGTCACTTCGAAAGCATCGCCCGCACGCTGAAAGCCCGCGTCGGCACGCTGCTGGAGCATCATCAGCACATCATCGATCTCACCGCCAAAGGCCCGCTGCTCCACGCCCCCGACCGCTTGCTGCAGCAGGCAGAGCAAAGCCTCGACGACCACGAATCCCGCCTACGCGACACCTTGCGCGAGCGCCTGCAGTCCTGGACGGACGACCTCACGCAAAAGCAGCACGTCCTCGCCGCGCACCATCCCCGCGTGCAACTCACCGAAGCCGTGCACCGTACCGAAACCAGCGCACGCCGCCTGCAGCAGGGCCTTCAGCATCGGCTGGACCGCCTGGCAGATCGCCTCCAGTCCCGCGCAGAACTCCTCAAACACATCGGCCCGCAGGCCGTCCTCGCCCGCGGCTTCTCCTTCACCACGAATGCCGAGGGAAAAGTGCTCAAGGATGCTGCCGAAGTGAAGCCAGGGGACGAACTCATTACCCGCTTGGCCCAGGGAACCCTGCGAAGTGTGGTGAAGGTTTAGGGAAGAAAAGATGTGCACCGCAGAGCTAGGGAGGCCGCAGAGTTTTTTTCAGAGAAAGTACTCGTGAGCTTCAGCTCACTCTGGGAAGCTCCGCGCCCTCCAGAACGAACTAAAGTTCGGTAGTACTTTGCTTCACCGCAGAGTTTTTCAGAAATAAATCTCTGCGGCGTTCCAGCCTCTGCGGTGTTAAAAAATCTGTGCCTCTTACTGGTAAAGATTCGCCACTTTCGCTGCGTAGGTAGAACATGCTCTCACGCCGTTCTATTCTTCACCGCTCCGCCTACGGCATCGGCGGCATCGCCCTGGCCACGCTGCTGAAGGAACAGAATCTCCTCGCCAGCCCGGAGCAGATCGGCCCGCGCCATTTTGATCTCAAGCCCAAGATGCCCCACGGCTTTGGTCAGGCCAAGGCCATGATCTCCATGTTCATGCAGGGCGGCCCCAGCCATGTGGATCTATTTGATCCCAAGCCCGAGCTCACCCGCTACGACGGCAAGGACTTTCCCGGCGAAGTGAAATACGACGATGCCGCCGGAGCCAGCCGCGAGTGCATGGGCAGCCCATGGAAGTTCAAACAATACGGCCAGTCCGGCATGGATGTCAGCGAGCTGATGCCTCATTTTTCCAACATCGTCGATGATGTGACGATGATCCGCTCCATGCACACCGGCGTGAACAATCACGGCCAGTCGATCTACGCCCTGCTCAATGGTCAGGCCACCGGTGGCCGGCCCACGCTGGGTAGCTGGCTTACGTATGGACTCGGCTCCGAAAATCAGGATCTGCCCGCCTACGTCGCCCTCACCGATCCACGCGGCCTGCCCGTGCTCGGCGTGGACAACTGGAGCAACGGCTGGCTGCCCTCCCTGTTTCAGGGCACCGTCATTCGTCCCAAAGAGCCGCGCATTCCCAATCTCGATGCGCCCCTCAGCCTGAAAGGCGATGCCCAGGCCCGCTACCTCAATTTCGTGCAGCGCCTGAACCAGGAGCACCTCGAAGCCCGCCCCGGCGAGGCCGATCTCGAAGCGCGCATCCAGAGCTTTGAACTCGCCGCCCGCATGCAGACCGCCGCCAAGGAAGCGCTCAACATCGATCAGGAAAGCGCCGCCACCAAGAAGCTCTACGGCATCGACAACCCCGCCGCCGCCGAGTTCGGCACCCGCTGCCTCATCGCCCGCCGTCTCGTCGAGCGCGGCGTGCGCTGCATCTCCCTCTTCACCGCCAATCAGACCTGGGACAATCATCAAAACATCCGCACCGCACTGCCCGCCGCCTGCACCTATGTCGATCAAGGTGCCGCCGCACTCGTCATCGACTTGAAGCAGCGCGGCCTGCTGGACTCCACCATCGTCCACTGGGGCGGCGAGATGGGCCGCCTCCCCGTCATTCAAAACCGCTCCGGCTCCAAGGACCGCAGCACCGTCGGTCGCGATCACAACACCTACGGCTTCAGCATGTGGGTCGCCGGCGGCGGCTTCAAAGCCGGCCACATCCACGGCGCCACCGACGACTTCGGCCACCACGCCGTGAAGGACGTCGTCAATCACTTCGACTACCACGCCACCCTCCTCCACCTCTTCGGCCTCGACGCCCACAAGCTCAGCTACAAGCGCAACGGCACCGATCAGGTGCTCGTGGAGAATCCGCAAGCGCGCGTGGTGAGTGAGATTCTGGCGTGAGGATGTACGATGGGCACTCCTGCCCGTCGATCAGCGGCACCGCCAGAATCTTGGCTTACGATGCACAGCGAGGAGGCTCGTGGTAAAGTCCCATGCCGTTGCTGTAGCGGCATCGTGGGTGAGTTTGGAAGTCGTGGGTTCTGGAGCAGCGCTGATCGACGGACAGGAGTGTCCATCGTACTTTTCCAAACCTTACACGCTTGTAATGCGGGGGTAATGAAGTTGGCAGGGTTGGAGTGCTTTCATGGCGGTGGAAATCAATCCAACCCAGAAATCCCAATAACCATCCCCATGCATCCAACGGATACTCCTATGAAAACTTCATCTTCTCACCCGTCGATCTGGAAGCGCACGGCCGTCCTCGGCTCCGTCTGCGCCCTGAGCGTTTCACTTGTGGCCTTCACCGCCGCGAAGGACGCGTCTTCCACCAAGGCGGAGCCGCTTCGCATTCAGGTCAGCGATGCGCCGCTGTCCACCGCAGCCCGGGGCTTCCCGAGTTTTGCGCCCGTCGTTAAAGCCGTCGCACCCAGCGTAGTGAAAATCGCGGTCTCCAGCGAGGCCAAGGTCAGCCGCATGGAAATGCCTGAAGGCATGGACCTGCGCCGCTTCTTTGGCCCTGGCTTCCAGATGCCCGAGGAATTCCAGCAAGGGCAGCGCGGTCAGCAACAGCGCCGCATGCCCAGGGAGCAGGGCGTCGGCTCCGGCATCATCGTCACCAAGGACGGCTACATCCTCACCAACAACCACGTGGTGGACAACGCCAACACGATCAAAGTCACTCTGACCGACGGACGCGAGTTCAATGGCAAGGTGATCGGCCGCGATCCCAAGACGGACATTGCCGTGGTCAAGGTGGAGGCCAAAGACCTGCCCGCCATGGCCTTTGCTGACAGCGACAAAATCGAAGTCGGTGACATGGTGCTTGCCGTGGGTCATCCCTTTGGCATCGGCCAGACCGTGACGACTGGCATCATCAGCGCGAAAGGTCGCGCCACCATGGGCCTCGACTATGAAGACTTCATTCAGACGGATGCCGCCATCAATCCCGGCAACTCCGGAGGTGCGCTGGTGGACGTGGAAGGCCGCCTCGTCGGCATGAACACAGCCATCTTGAGCCGCAGCGGCGGCAATCAAGGCATCGGCTTTGCAGTGCCTACCAACCTCGCCCGCTGGGTGATGGAAGGCCTCGTCAACACAGGTCGCGTGGAACGTGGCTTCCTCGGTGTGAACATCCAGGATCTCACTCAGCAGCTCGCGCAGCAGTTCAAGATGGACAGCGCCAAAGGTGCCCTGGTGTCCGGTGTCTCGCCTGACAGCCCTGCTGAAAAAGCCGGTGTGAAAAGTGGCGACGTCATCACCGAGTTCAATGGCAAGCCTGTCAGCGACAGCCGTCATCTGAAGCTCCAGGTCGGCTCCACCACCCCCGGTGCTGCGGTGCCCATGAATGTGCTGCGCGATGGCAAGACCATGTCACTCAGCGTGACCGTGAAGGAACTGCCCGGCGACAAGGTGGCTGACTCCACTCCTGCTGCAGACAATGCAGACGACGCTCTGCACGGTGTCGGTGTGTCGGATCTCGACAAAGCCACACGTGAGCAGCTCAAAGTCCCCTCGCAGATCAAAGGCGCTGTGGTCTCTTCAGTCGAAGAAGACTCCGTGGCCTACGATGCCGGACTCCGTCAGGGCGATGTGATCCTGGAGATCAATCGCCAGCCCGTCAAGAACGCCGAGCAGGCCACCGCCCTCTGCGCCAAGCCCGAGAGCAAGATCTCGCTGGTGAAGGTCTGGAGCAGTGGTGGCAGCCGCTTCATCGTGATCGATGAAAGCAAGGCCGGCTAATTTCTGATGGCCCGTTCGTAGCCCGCTCCTGTGCGAAAACGCAGGAGCGGGTTTTTGTTGGAGAGGGATCATCCTGATCCCTTCCGGCCAAAGTAGTCCAGAGCTTCAGCTCGTTCTGGAAAGCGCGCATGACCTCCCAGAACGAGCTAAAGCTCATCACTACTTTGTCACGGCCGCTCCTCAGTGGACAATCCCACCCACCACCGCTAATCATTCACACCCCCGCCAATCATGCGCCTTTTAGTGATCGAAGATGACAGCAAGATTGCCTCGTTCATCGTGAACGGGCTGAAGCAAAACGGCTTCGGTGTGGATGCCGCTGCCGATGGCGAGCAAGGCCTCGATCTCGCCTGCACCGTGAGCTACGACTGCATCGTGCTGGACCTCATGCTGCCCAAGCTCGACGGCCTTTCTCTACTGCGTCAGCTCCGCAAAGAGAAAGTCCACACACCCGTCGTCATCCTCAGCGCCAAGGCCACGGTGGATGATCGCGTGAAGGGCCTGCAAGCCGGTGGCGATGACTACCTCACCAAGCCCTTCGCCTTCTCCGAACTGCTCGCACGCGTGCAGGCACTCATCCGCCGCGCCACGCATGTGGTGGAGCCCACCACCCTCACCTCCGCTGGCGTCGTTCTCGATTTGCTCTCGCGTGAAGTGCGGCGCGAAGGTCGCACCATCGAGCTGCAAAGCCGCGAGTTCGCCCTGCTGGAGCTGCTCATGCGCACCCCCGCCCGCGTCGTCACCAAGACCATGATCCTTGAGCATGTGTGGGATTACAGCTTCGATCCCCAGACCAATGTGGTGGACGTACTGGTGCATCGCCTGCGTGCCAAAATGGACAAAGACTTTGAGGTGAAGCTCATTCAAACCATCCGCGGAGTCGGCTATGTCTTCAAACCTGTTTAAGCCCTGGGGCAGCAGCTTCGCCGTGCGACTGACGCTCGGCTATGCGCTGATTTTCACGCTCAGCGCCATCGTGCTTTTCAGCCTGCTCTACATCCTTCTCGCCTCGGCCTTGGAGCGCAAGGACCGCGAAGTCATCGAAGCACGGCTGAAGGAATGCGCCGCCGTCTATGCCAGCGGCGGCCTGCCCGCCCTGCGCAATCTCGTGCAGCTCAGCAGCACGGATGAAAACAAAACGAAATCCTTCTTCGTCCGTGTCACCGGCAATCTCGGCAGCGTGCTCTTCGTCAATGTGCCCAATGACTGGCTGCCAGCAGATGCCAGCTCGCTCGAGCCCCAGGCTGACGCCGCAAATCTCGACTGGCTGCGCATCCCGAAAGATGAAGAGCGTGATCTCACCGTGGCGACCGCACGCTTGCGCGACGGCTCCATCCTCCAAGTCGGCCGCAGCACCAACAGCCGCGAGACCGTCCTCCAGCCCTTCCGCCGCAACTTCCTCCTGGTCATGACGCCCACACTGCTGCTCGCCGTGCTGGGCGGCGCTTACTTTGCGCATCGCGCCACCAAGCCCGTGCGCGATGTCGTGGACATCGCCCGCACCATCTCAGACACCGGCGACTTCTCAGCCCGCGTCACCGCCCACGCCAGCCAGGCCGAGCTGGAGGAACTCGCCACCGAGTTCAATCGCCTGCTCGACAAAAACGAAGCCCTCATTCAAGGCATGCGCCACGCGCTCGACAACGTGGCGCATGATCTCCGCACACCACTGACGCGCCTGCGCGGCACCGCCGAAGCCGCCGTGCAGACCACACCCGACCCCGTCGCCCGCGAAGCCCTCGCCGACTGCGTCGAAGAATCCGACCGCGTCCTGACCATGCTCAAGGCCCTCATGGACATCAGCGAAGCCGAAGCCGGCATGATGAAGCTCCACCGCGAGCTCACCTCCATCCCCGCGCTGCTCACTCAGGTCGTCGAACTCTACGACCTCATCAGCGAAGAAAAACACATCACCATCACCACCGACTTCGCACCCGAATGCCAGGCATCCGTCGATCCCACCCGCCTGAGTCAGGCCTTCGCCAATCTCCTCGACAACGCCCTCAAATACACCCCCGAGCACGGCAAAGTCCATCTCGCCTGTCACGCCGCCGACAACACCGTCACCGTCATCATCCACGACACCGGCATGGGCATCCCCCCCACCGACCAGCCCCACATCTGGGAGCGCCTCTATCGCGGAGACAAAAGCCGCACCCAGCGCGGCCTCGGCCTTGGGCTCAGTCTCGTCAAAGCCATCGTCGAAGCCCACCACGGTACCGTCGCCGTCACGAGTGAGGCCGGGCAGGGGACCGAGTTCACCATCACCGTCCCGCAGATCCCGCTGGCGGGGTGAGGGGAACAACGCCCTAGCGTGGCAATCTGTCTTGCCGTTCGTCCAACGTAACTGTGCAAAACCACAATGTTCTTGAGTGCGAATCAATGTCCTTGTTAACCTTGTGGAATATGGCAACAAGTCCATGGGCGATTATGGATTCGAGCAAACCCAACTGGTTCGTTGTTGATCTCCGTGGTAGTCTCGTGCTCCACGAAGTTCGCGACTCTAAATACCGCTGGCGAGCAAGTCGCTTTTTCCTATGGCGATATCTATTTCCGCCAGCCGCTATCGCATTGCGAGCGGCTCACCATCGGGCCATCAGCTAGCCATGTTGATCTTACACTCGCCTTGGCGAGTGCCTGGGCTACACAGCAATATTACATTCTCTACGTGCTGCTCACTTCGCACTCAGGAGCTCTGCTTGGTCGGTATCAGTCGCCACTCATCGAGTCGTTCGAGGATTTGCAGGTGTTCTTTTACACCTTTGAAAAATTTCTGGAGTCTGACGGAAGGCACCACATTTGGATCAGTTCTCCAGCCAACGAAGGCATCCTCGTTTACGACCAGCACAATGTCATCTTTGCATACGGCGACTTATCCTCCTACGAAGCTGCTCTCCGCGACCGCGGATTTCAGCAGCAGGAGTTTTGGTTTCCCGCACCCCACTGCCACAGCTACCCGGCGAGCCACGTTGCTAACGAGGAGGATATTCTTTCTCATTTCGACTGGCAGTATTCACCGCTTCAAGAGGGAGACGAGTATGACTAATCCGACCGAATCGACTAATCCTGAGTCATGGCGACTGAACTTTCAGCTTTTGCTGAATGTGCCGGACTGTCATCTCCTGTCGTTATGAAGAGATGGTGCGCGATACAGGGTTCGAACCTGTGACCCCTACCATGTCAAGGTAATGCTCTACCACTGAGCTAATCGCGCGAGTCCGGGGGCGAAGTCTATAAACGGTCACTGCGATTTGGGCAAACGTTTTTTAAGAAGGAAATCAGCCATTGTTCACCTGCTTGCGCACCGTGGTGCCCTGATTCATCAAATCGTCTCGCTCCAAACCGGTGAGCCGGGTGATGGAACGCAGCAGCCAGAACAGCAGGCCCAGGGTCACGCCCATGAGCGGGATGCCGATGACGAGGAACCCACCCCAGTTCAGGCGGCCGATGGCCTTGGTGTATTCCTGGCTGCCCGGAACTTTGTCTCCGAGCAGGTAGAGGGCGAGGGCGAAATTGGACGCGGACGAGAGCAGCATCGTGCCCGCCATGCCCCAGGAGGCCTTTTTCAACAGCAGCGCAAAACGGTGGTGCTTCTCCGGCGTGTCCAGCGCTCGGTGCAGGGCGGGCTGGTTGATGATCTGCGGATTGAGCAGCATCTCGTTGATCAGCGGCTTGCCCCAGCGATGGCTCAGCGGGAAGGCAATGCCGAGGAAGATGGGGAACATCGCTTCCTTGGCGGCAAACCACATCGCATTCAGATGCCACAGCCCCAGTACTCCGGTGATGATGACGGCGATCAAGCCGAGTACCGAAAAGAAATTCAGCCCGCGCTTGTTCATGTAGCACCAGAGGCCAAATCCCAGCGGCAGCAGCATCGCCACCATCAGCGCCCAGAACGGCCCCAGCCGCTCGGGCGCACTGAGTTTTTCCAACGCAATCGAAGGCAAAATAATCGTAAGTCCGAGATCGAGCAGGGGATGAGGCTGTTTTTGGGTCACAGAATACAGTGGAATGACGAAGGTGGAATGTCGAACGACGAATCAGGTCTGAGGCCAAGGAATCGTCAAAGGTTGGTCAAGCAGTCAAGGCTCGACTCTTGACCGCTTGATCCATCTTGACTCCTTGACCTCCCCTTGCTTCCGTCCCTCCCTGTTGTACACACTTCCATGGTCGCCACCACAGCCCCCAGCCTCACCGAAGAAATCCTCCGCCTCAAAAAAGAACGCAATGCCGTGATCCTGGCGCACAATTACCAGGACAAGGCCATCCAGGAGATCGCTGATTTTGTGGGCGACTCCCTCGGCCTCGCCTACAAGGCGAAGGAGACTGAAGCGGATGTCATCGTCTTCTGCGGCGTGCATTTCATGGCAGAGACCGCCAAGATCGTGAACCCCGGCAAGATCGTCGTCCTGCCAGACGCCAACGCCGGCTGCTCGCTGGAGCAAAGCTGCCCCGGCCCGCAGCTTGAAGCCTTCTTAAAAGCGAACGCCGCCAAGAACTACTACGTCATCGCCTACATCAACTGCAGCGGGCACGTGAAGGCGCTGAGCGACTGCATTTGCACCAGCGGCAACGCCGACAAAATCGTCGAAGCCGCGCCGAAGGATCGCCCGATCCTCTTTGTGCCGGATCAAAATCTCGGCTCATGGGTCATGGAGCGCACGGGCCGCAAGATGGACCTGTGGAAAGGTGCCTGCTACGTGCACGTCGAGTTCACCCGCGACAGCATCCAGCAGATCAAAGACGAATACCCCGACGCCAAAGTCGTCGCCCATCCCGAGTGCACCTACGCCGTCCGCATCCTCGCCGATGAAGTCTGCAGCACGGAAAAGATGATCGGCTACTGCCGCAGCAGCCCCGCCAGCACTTTTATCATTGTCACCGAAAGCGGTATGCTCCACCGCCTGGAGCGCGAAGTCCCCGACAAAAAATTCATCCCCGGTCCCACCGGCCACTGCGCCTGCGCCGACTGCCGCTACATGAAGCTCAACACCCTGCAAAAGCTCCACGACTGCCTGCGCGATCTCTCGCCCCGCGTCGAGATGCCCGAAGACCTCCGCGCCCGTGCGGAGAAGCCGATTTTGCGGATGCTGGAGCTGAGCCGGTAAGCGGGCAGGACTTGCCTGTCAGAAGTACGACAGGCACTCCTGCCTGTCGATCAACGCTCCCTTTACACCCCGGCGTCTCCGCACGCGCCCCCCAGCACCAGATGATGTGGGCCACCTACCTCCACCACGCCGGCAGATCCGTCATCGTCTCCTTCAAAATCCCCCGGATCGCCACTCTCTCCGCTGGGGCCAGATGCGCGTGCTGCGCATCCGGCATCTCCCGCAGGTACAGCGCCATGTGATAATAGATGCGTTCCTTCAGCTCCTTCGGCGTGGCTTTCCAGGTGTCCGTGTAGAGCATGTAGCTGCAGCGGTGTTTGAACATGCGGGTCTTCAAATCGAGATCCCGCAGAGACAGGCCCGTCTTTGACATCTTGCGGTCGCGCAGGAAATCCTGCGCATAGGCAGGATCGCCCACGATGCCTTTGGTGGGAAACTTGGCCTCATCGGCAAAGGTGATGTACCGTGCCAGCTCCTGCGCACGTTCCTCGATCTCCGCCTTCGCCGCAGCGCCCAGCAGACCTTTGCTATCGCTCTTGAGCTGGCGCAGGGTGTAGATGGCATAGACCAGCCGGTTCTCGAAGCCCATCTGGTGCTCGTTCATCAGATTGGGCAGGATGTCGCTGGTGGGCAGCAGGTGCAGTCCCAGGTCTGAATACTGCCCTGGCTCTACCGGGACGATCTGGTTTTTCCCGTTGTTCGGGACGCCCATCACGTTCGCACGGTTCGGCGTCAGGTTATGATCGCCGGTCAGGTGCCAGCCGCCAAAGCGATCCTCCAGCGGAATCTGGTGCCCCTGCACATCCCGCCGAAACGTCTCCAGGCTCGATCCCGCACGCGAGACCAGCAGCGACTCCGCGATCAGTCCCGGAAGCCGCCGTGTCGCCTTGCCCGCGTGGCAGTTCATGCACTTCGTCGAGCGCGTCACATTCGGCACCGGCCCGCCGGGGCGCAGACGGTCAAAAACATAAAACATCGGCCCCATCTCGGGATCTGCGGCAATGATTTCCACCATCCCACCCGGCACCCAGCCGAGGTAGGTGTCCTCGTTGAAGTACAGCGCGCGTGGGTTGCGCGGATTGATGATCTCGCTTTGCAGCGAACTCGCGGAAAACACCAGTGTCTGCGAGTTGATGGGGATGTTCAGCGCCGCCAGCAGGCTCGTCAGGAAGGCCTTGTCGTTCGTAGTATCCAGCTTCACCTCGCCTTTCAGCGCCTTCTCCTGCAGCTCGGCAAAGCGGTCCTTCGGCTTCCAGGCAAGGTAGTTATGCGGCGGCCCCTTGAAATCGATGACGCGCAGCTCCTTCGTGTCCGCTGCCGAGGCGGCGGAAATCGACAAAAACAGCAGCATCGTCAGGAATGGGGAACACATCATGCTCTATACGCTTGCGAAGTTACCCAAATCACAGCAGACAACCAAAAACAATCATCAAACCGTATTCAGGTAACCCACTTCTCTTCATGCCCACCCTTCAGCCACGCCGTGCCGGCATTTTGATTCCTGTTTTTGCCCTGCGCACCCCTGAAGACCTCGGCATCGGCGATATCGGCGGCGTGCGCCAGCTCATCGACTGGTCCGCCGATACAGGGATCGGATTCGTTCAATTTCTCCCCATCAATGCCACCGGCAGCGACAGCAGCCCCTACAATGCCATCAGTTCCGTCGCGCTGGACTACCTCACGCTGGATCTCTCCCCGCTGGTGGTTCCTGAGCTGGATGAAAAATTCTACAGCACCATCACCGGCATCCTGCGCGTCGATCTGCTGCGTCACGGCTCGGTAAAATACCCCAAGGTGAGGCGGCTGAAAAAAACGCTGCTGCGCCGTGCCTTCAGCCAGATTGAAAGCCATCCCGCGCGCATGGCCCAGTTTGCGGCCTTCTGCGAGAAGGAGGCCGCGTGGCTGGATGACTTCTGCCTCTTCAAAGTCCTCATGGATGATCACGGGCATGAAGACTGGGCGAACTGGCGTGATGAGGTGAACTCCGCCTCTAAGGCCCACGCCTGGCGCGATGCCCAGGCCGACGAGATCGACGACCGCATTCTCTTCCATGCCTACGTGCAGTGGCTCTGCTTCAGCCAGTGGAGCGAGCTCCGTGCCTATGCCAACGGGAAGGGCGTCAAACTCATGGGCGACATCCCCTTCGGTATCTCCTGGTGCAGTGCGGATGTCTTTTTCAAGCCCGAGCAGTTTGATCTCACCTGGTGTGGCGGAGCTCCGCCGGAGACCTACTTCAAAGACGACTACTTTGTGCAGCATTGGGGGCAGAACTGGGGCATCCCCCACTACCGCTGGGATGTCATGGAGAGAGGAGGCTACCAGTGGTGGCGGCAGCGCACGCAGAAGCTGACCGAGGTCTTTGACATCTTCCGCATCGATCACGTGCTCGGCTTTTACCGCATTTACAGCTTTCCATGGCGGCCCACCCGCAATGCGGAGTTCTGCTACCTCAGCGATGAAGAAGCCAAAGCCCTCACTGGCGGCCGCCTGCCGCACTTCATCGCAAACGCCGACGACACACCCGAGAACAAAGCCGCCAATCTCGCCAATGGTGACAAGTACTTGCGCATGATCCTCGACGCCGCCGCTGGCAAAGCCGAGGTCGTCGCTGAAGACTTGGGCACCGTGCCTGACTACGTGCGCCCGCACCTGCTCAGCCTCGACATCCCCGGCTTCAAAGTCAGTCAGTGGGAGCACGGCGACCAAGGCCGTGTCGTCATGGGCAGCGCCTACGACAACTGCGCCTTTGCTACCTACGCCACGCACGATCATGAGCCCATGCGCACCCACTGGGAGCACCGCCGCCGCGATGCCTCCAGCAGCGATGAATCCGAGCGCGCTCTGGGCAACAAGGAGCTGGGAGACCTCGCCGAGTTTGCCGGCCTGCGCTTTTCCTACGAAGGCTGGCCTGAATACGACTCCCACATCCGCCACGCCCTGCTGGAAGCCCTGCTCACCAGCAACGCCCGGTATGCCGCCTTCATGCTCACCGATCTCTACGGCCTGGAGGATCGCTTCAACGTCCCCGGCATCGCCGCAGACAGCAACTGGAGCGCCCGCCTGCCCATGACCATGGCCGAACTCCGCCACGCCACGCCATGGAAGGAAGAGGGTGAATGGCTCAAGAAGGCGATCAAGAGCACGGGGCGGTGAGGTGAATCCGCCGTGCTTTAGAAGCTGATCATGACGCCAGCATTCACGCTATGGGAAGTGTAATTGGTGCTGCCGAATTGGCCGCCATAAAAGGCGTAAGCGCTGACCATGGGGGTGATCTGCGCCGTCAGCCCGATGTTCACCAAGGCACTGTCGCGGCCCATCATGGGACCGCTCACGCTGAACATGGAACCCGGGCACAGCGCGAGCTGAGAGGTGATCGACTGAGTGTTGTCGAGATACTCATGCTGCCAGGAGAGGCGCAACTGCGGGGTGATGCGGACGCTCTTCAGCATTGTCGTGAAACTGACGCGGATGCCGAGATTCGAACGCAGTGAACTCTGGTACTGATTGGGAAAGTTTAGAGGGGTCAGTGAACCGCTTTCAGTGAAGTCGTTGAGATTCACCTGGGTGTAGCCCAATGACACCACTGGACCAAACATCCAATTGTCCGCATGAAAATCGTAACCACCATTGAGCATTGAGTCGAACTGGACTCCGTTCGTGCCGCCAGTGGCCATGCCTAGCAGAGATGAACGAATCGTGTCATAAGAGTTGTAGCTCAGGCCCATCAGTGCATCCAGGTAAAAGCCGCCTCCAAACACGCTGGCGTAAACGTTGCTGCGATAGCTGTCCATTTGGATGCTGCCACCATTGGTCAGGCTGGCGGTGGTGTCTGAGTAAGTGCCGGAAGCCCCCACCACGAAATGATTGTTGACCAGGTAGCTTGCCCCCACCGTGCCTCCGACTGCCATGAAACTATAGCCGCTCGCATTCGCGGTGCCGTTGGCTGATGCGCCATTGCCGAGGCCCTGTACGTAGAAACTCCAGCGCTGGTTTTCCAGTCCTACCGGTGCACCGTTGGGGTTTCCAGATGATGGATTGAAACCGTTGGCCGTATAGCCGTTTGCGTTGTTGCGCACCTGATCAAGATGCTGCTTGACGGTGGTTGCCTGCGCTGCGGCCGCCTGGAAGCCCGCCTGGAAGATCGCTGTCAGTTCATCAGGGGCGATCTGGTCATAGAGCCCTGGGAGTGCCCCGATATTCTGGGCGTTGAGGTAGGTGAGAGCGGGATCGCCACCACCGGGATGCATCAGCTGGCATTGATCGAGCAGCGTCGCCACGGCTCCCTGATTCGGGGTGAGACCGGGAACCGTTTGGAACGACGACTGCACCCAGGTGAGGTAGGCGTTGTTCGGGTCATAGGTGATCTGCGGGTAGAGCAGCGTGCTGCCTTGCTGATAGACGAAGATCTGGTTAAAAGCGGTGTTGTAAATGGGGGCGGCTGGGAAATTGGAGGGGAACTGACCGGTAAGCCCTCCCGTGGTGTGGAGGAAGTTTTGTACATCGCCACCGCTGGGTACATAGACGCCGCTGAGATCATAAGGGGCGACTGCTCCACCGGTCAGATTGCCGGCTCCCGTCACATTGTACTGGGTGTAGGTGCCAGGCGTCGCACCCAGCAGGTGGATGCCGATCTGGCCGCCGGTTTGTGAATACCCACCCACATTGATCTGGAGCACCTGGGAGTTGAAGGTGTCCACGTTGCCGTTGGTGAGGGTCAGCACACCCGTGCCGAACGCCGTCGAGGTGGCGCCGAGCGGGTTGCCGACCAGCACATTGCCGGGGGTATTGACGGTCGTTCCGCCGCTGAAGAGGTTGCTGCCCAGCAGCACCGTGGTGCCTGCTCCGGTGATCGCCATTCTTCCCACTCCAGTGATCACACTGGTAGAGGCCTGGGTGTTGGTGCCGGGTGCAATCCATTGGACCAGGCCGTCATTGACCACATTGTTGCTGAAAGTTCCGCCATTAGCCAAATCAATGAGCATGGTCGCATCTGTTGCCACGGTGACCAGTGATGTTGCGTTGAGTGATCCAGTCAAACTGTTGCCCACTTGCAATGTGCCTGCGTTGACATTGGTCGCTCCGGTGTAGATGTTCGCACCGGTGAGCGTCAGTGTTCCGCTGCCCGCTTTGGTTAGCCCGAGCGTGCCATCGACCACGCCGCTGATCACCATTCCGTCAAGATTGTTGACGGTGATGGTCTGGGAGGTTCCTGCCAAAATCAAGCGGGTCGCGATGGTGGTCAATCCTGCGCCTGGGTTGATGCTGATTCCCGTGATGAGACCGGCTCCTGAAATAGTCAGTGTGTTCGTCCCGGAAATACTCACAGCGACGCTGTCATTCACCGTCAGACTGCTGATGTCCGCGTCGAAATCAAGCTGGGTCGCCTGTCTGATCGGCACGATGCCTGTCACTGAGAAAACCAGATTGGCACCAGCCAGCGGCATATTCACAGTGTCGGCCCCTGACGTATCTGTTGACCAGTTGATTTGTGACCAAAGATCGCTGGTTCCTCCGTTCCAATAAGTTCCTGTAACTACCAAAGGTAGCAGGCTTCCCACATTGGAGACGTTGTTGGTGTCCAGTGTGACGGCACCGGTGATGGCCAGCGCTCGCCCGCCGGAAAGCGAAGCACCCGTGGTTAAAGTGATGCTGTCCATAGCTAGGATATTGCCCATAAACGACGTGCCGATTCCCAAGGTCGCGGAACTCCCGATTTGCCAGAAAATATTCGGGTCGATGCCGCCTCCCACGGTCGAAACGGTGGAAAGACTCGACGTCGTCAGCGTACTGCCGACTTGAAACTCGAAGAGCGCATTGGGATCTCCCAGAGTGTCCAGGTGTAGATTGCCTGTCAGCTGGGCTGATGAGCTGAAGAAATAGACTCCTGGTGTAAGCGTGAGACCTCCCAAATCGATGCCGGTCAAGTCATTGGTAAAGGGGGTGGTGGCAATGGTATTGTAGGCCGTAATGGTATCGGCGTGGGCTGTATCCGCCGGTGCGATCCCGGCATAAATAGTTCCGATCACAGTTCCAGGGGGGAATCCAGTGATGGCAAACCCAGGGTAGACACCGACATCTCCAACAATGTTTGTCCCTCCGGTGTTAGTCACCGTCGAGCCCCCCAAAATGGTGAATGTTGACGCTGCACCTAGTGAGGGTGGGAGCTGCCCATGGGCCTGTGTCAGCGGGAGCGCAAGGAGGGCCGTGAAAAATAGCGGGCGGCAGCAGCCACGGAGGGACGCTTTGACTGCTTTCCAGACCGCTTCTGGTATGGTCCCGCAGGTCTCAGCAATACTGGGAATGTTGTTCGCACTCGCAGCTTCGCGGGCTGCTTGCGTAATGGCTTGAGTAGGCTCATTGCAATGCTGGTTCATCATCGGGTGGAGAATTGTGGGTTGGCGTGCTTAGATTGCACGAAGGATAAATCTGCCCGGCGTACCGACTCATTGCGATGGGGTAAAACCCTACCGAAAAAGGCTAATTAACTATAAGTTTATTGATTAAATTGAAAAACATTGGTCCCCACTCTCTCGCACGCGATCAAGCCCACAGAGCGCTAGCGCAGCCCCGTTGCGCGCATAGGCGCGGTATGGGTAGGGCGGCTGATCCACAGCCGTCATCGCGAGGCTGGGTGGGGATGATGGGTCTATGGTAGGGAGGGAATCCAAGGGCCTGAGGGCGGCGTGTGCAGAAGCAAGTGCACTCACTTCCAGAGCCATGCGTCCTTACGGCAGCCCCCACGTGCCACGCAGTGCTGCATAGTCCGCCTTTGGCAGCAGCACGTAATGCGGCGCTGCACCGGGATCGAGCCAGCGGAGGAGGCGGGTCAGATCCCCCTCAGCCATGGTCGTGCAGCCGGCGCTGGGCTTGTCGGGTCCACGACGCACATGGAAAAAGATGGCGCTGCCATAGCCGGGGGCGGAGGGGTTTTGATTGTGGCGGATCTCCAGCATCCATTTGTAGGCGGCATCTCCCAGGCGCATTTTTTGCTTCTCAAACCACGGCGGGATGCCCTGGCGGGGATCAATGCGGATGTGGCGGTTGTAATACTGCGGCAGGGACGAATCATCCACGTAAGCGTCCCACGGTCCCACCTGAATGTAGGGCCAGCGGGCACCGCGCGGTGGGGTGGCGGCATAGCCAAACAGCGAGCCGAGCTGAAACACGCCTGCCGGGGCACGCCAGTCCTTTTCCACCTTGGCGGGGATGCCATTCTGCGGCTGATTGAAGACGCCACGCCCCCAAGCCAGACCTTTCCTGCCCAGCAAAACCGGCACGGGCCTTTCAAAGACGGCCTGCCACGGCACCCCGGCTGAGGCACGCTGATAGCACTGCATGGTGGCCGTATTCGAGTTCCACGTGGCTGTCTGGGAGACGATCACCTGGCGCACCGCGCGACCTAGCTGCGCGTGAGACTCCGAAGGGCATAGGGCAAAAATGCCGATGCCTAGCAGGGTGAGAAGACCTGTCTTTTTTCGATGAAGAACTTTTTGGTATTGCATGGTGAAGCTGTTTCCGAATATATTCATTAAATCAACCCTGCCGGGTTAATTGGATTCAGGTTTTGGGGGTTTTTTTCCTGAGTTCCGAGTTCCGGCAGGGTTGTTTTTTTGCCTGCGGGCGGACATTAGCTGAATCTAGCACATTGATTCGCGGCCAACGTGTTCTAATGATGGCGACCATGAACTTTAGGTGCTTTTCAGCCATTCTTGTCGGAGCCGCAGCCTGCCTCAGTCTCTCGTCCTGTTCCAATTCCTCGATCGTCAGCCTCGACTACGTGCCGCAGGGCGGTCGCATGATGCGGGGAGCGCCAGACTTTGCCGTCGGTGAGTTCAAGGACAAGCGCGGTGAGCAGGCCCAGACGCTCGGCCATGTGCGTCTGCCCATCGGCCCCACGGTCGATACCATCCAGACCCGCCTGCCAGTCAGCGATGTCGTACGCAACGCCTTCGCCTACGCGCTGGAGTCACGCGGCATGCTGGCCACAGACGTGAAGGGCCGTTTCATCATCACCGGAGAAATCCAGGACCTGCGCTCCCAGCTCCTCGTGCATCCCTATGGCTATGCGCGCATCCGCGTGAATGTGGTGGAAGCCACCTCCGGCCGGGTGATTCACACCCGCGTCTATGAAGGCGAGCGCCAGAGCACAGCCTACCGTCCCGGCAGCGGCTCGCCTGTCCCCGTCCTCCGCGAACTGACCTCCCGTGCCCTGCAGGATGCGGTGGACCGCGCCCTGGATGACAACCGCATGCGCCAGCAAATCGGTGCCGGCACCGACAACCGCCCGCGCTACACGCCCGGCATGCTGTAAGCAGTAACGCACGCAAGGTGTGGAAGGAGAGGGACCATCCTGGTCCCTGTTTGGGAAGAGGGCTGGGTGAACGCGGAGCGTTGTGGGAGCAGGATGCTCCCACTCCTGCCGGAGGCGCCGGGTTGCTTGGAAGGAGAGGGACCATCCTGGTCCCTGTTTGAGAAGAGAGGTGGATGAACGCGGAGCGCTGAGGGAGCAGGATGCTCCCACTCCTGCCGGAGGCACCCTTCGCGGCCCTTGATCAAATAAGATCCGATAGTCTTATAGAACCTATTTCAGCGCCTGCCCTCCCTGCCAGTTTCTCTGCCTGCAATCATAGCAAAGCTTCGGTCTGCTATAGGGCGATGCCTTCGAAAACTCGAAATAATGCTGCTGCGAGCCAGCGGACCAAAAATCAGGCCTGCCGCAGTCGGTGCAGACAAATGTGATGTCTTGGTAGCAAACCGCCGGGATGCAGAGGGTGGCCTGGGTCGAGACCTCTGGATCAATAGGAATCGCGTCGTCAGGAATTTCCGACGCATTTTGGATCAAGCCGCGCTCCAGCAGCATTCGAATGCGTCGCGGCCGGTCGTCCAAGACTTTGCGCAGCCTTAGCTTGGACAGTTGGTGGTCGGCCTTCTTCATGAGTGACTGTGCTTATTTCGCCAGCACCTCATCCAGCACCCGCCCATCCGCGCCGGGGAATGGGATGCCGAGCAGCTTCGCCATCGTCGGTGTCACATCGATGTTCTTCATCTCCTCCAGCACCGCGCCCTGCTTCACGCCGGCACCGCTGATGACGAAGCCTCCATAGAGATTCGGGTCCGTCTGCAAATGGCCGTGGGCGCCCTTCGGTGGATCGTTCGGGATGATGACGTTGGTGTCAGCGAGGGAATCGGTGAAGGTGTAGCCATCCGCTGCGTACAGCACGAGGTCGGGTTCGCGGGAATCTTTCGCCGCAGTCACATGGTGCAGCTTCTTGTCGAAATCCTTCGCCTCCACCACGCCCTCCACACCTTCCAGCTTGCCCAGCGTGGGTATGATCTGCTTCAAAATGCCATCGCGATTCGCGTCATCCAGCACATAGACGAAGCACGCGCCGCCCTCAGCCATCGCGAACACCTGCGAGTCGGGCGCGAGGCTCTTGCCCAGCACCGATTTGACCAGACCATCCTTCCGCAGCGCCGCATTGGCATTGATGGATTTCGTGTAGGTGACAAAGCCGTGATCCGTCGTGATGACGAAAGTCGTCTTGTCGAAGATGCCCGCCTCTTGCGTGGCACGCACGATGTCTGCCACGCGATTGTCCGAATCATTCGCCGCCCAGTAGGCCTCCGCCACCTGACGGCCATGCCCATGCTCAAAGGAATCAAGGCTCACCAGATGCAGCGCCAGGAAGTTCGGCTTGTGCTTCTTGATGATGTGCTGCGCCAGCAGCGAGTACATGTAATCCCGCATCGCCTTGCCCGGATTGCCCATCTTGCACCACTCATTCTGTTTCTCGATCGGGATGCCCGCCGCGCGCGCATCCTCCAGCAGGGAAGGCGTGCCGTATTTCTCAAACAACGCCTGATCAAACACATCCGGCACCGTCCAGTCCAGCGTCTTCGCCCCGCGTGAGGCAGGCCAGATCACCCCGGCGGTGGTCAAACCGGCCGCCTTGGCCGCGTCATAAATCGTCGGGCTCTTCACGATCTCCTCCTTGTTGAAGATCGGATCAGGAATCAGCGGCACCTTCTTCCGTGTGGCGCGGTCAAAGTACTCATTCGCCAGCACCCCATGCTTCGCCGGATGCACCCCGGTGACCAGCGTCGTGTGGTTCGTCCACGTCACCGTCGGAAACGAGCACTCCATCCGCTGCGCCCGCACGCCCTTCGCCGCCAGCGCCTTCACCGTCGGCATGTGGCACTTCGGATCATCAAAATACTGATGCGCCCAGCCGTCGATGCTGATCAGGATGACGTGTTCGGAAGGGGCCGCATGAGCGAGCGATGCGGCGGTGACGAGGAGGGTGAGGGCGCGGGTGAGCATGAGAGAGCATCACAAACGGCCATTGGGCGTCAATCCTGTCAGCCCAGCAGGGAAGTACGACAGACACTCCTGTCTGTCGGTCAGCGTCACTGCCAAGGTCAACGGTTCGCGAATTTGTCTAGGCTGTGGGTCCCGAGTGCCCGGCCGGATTGGAGAGGATGAGGGCTGGTGTGATTGCGGGAGCGCTGACCGACGGGCAGGAGCGCCCATCGTACTCTAGAGGCAGGCATCCATCGCTCACCGCCACGCTGGTCGCATTATAGAAGGCAGGAGTGCGCGCCGACCCCAGCGCCCGCCATGCCCGGCGGTGTGTTGAATGGAAGGATCTGTGAACCCGTTGAGTTTTCAGGGCAGGTGTTGGCACCTTGGCACCAAACTCCGGAGTGGGGCCATGGGGCCAAATGGCACCGGTTTGGCCCCCCTGGCCCTTGGCCTTACTTCAGTGCCGAAGGGCGGATTTGCGCCGAAGTCTATCAGCGCGGACTGGGATTTCACTCCTTCGTGCCCGCTCCATGGGTTCTAGGGGCAGCTTCTTGGATGAACCCGGCGGTGATTCTGCTGGGCGGTGGGTTTTGGGTGTTGGGATCACTGGCTCATTCCGCTTCACCGTTGGGAGGTGGGATTTGGTATCACGATACCGATTTGATACCTGATACCAAGGGCGTTTAGGAGGCGGCTTTCGTGGATTAAGAACCACAGCGCAACAAAGGCCTAGGCGCGCGGGCCTCCGAGCCCGCAGCACTCCGCAAACAGAAATCGCCCCGCTTTTGCCGCACCCTCTGGAAGATGCATCGCGCTCGATGATCCGCGTGTTTGCGATGCGCAGCGTGCACCTACACCCGACAAGCGCGGACGACCTGCTGCGGGCTCGGAGGCCCCGCGCTCCTGGGCACTTTCTTCTGCGAGCGCGCCCTGCCACCCAAAGGTGTCCAATGCCTCCTGCCTGCTCCAAAGGGGGGCAACGAAGGCGCTGTGGCCCGAGTGGTCGGCCGACTCGGGGTGGATGAGGGCAGGTAATCCCATCGTTACATTAAGGCCGCGCGTCTCACTTCTTCCCAATGCAGAACAGCTTCTCCTGCGTGCGGATGAAAAGGCACCCATCGCTCACCGCCACGCTTGCGCGAACACTTGCCGCATTTCCATTTGGCTTGGACCCGTTGCCCATTTCATTCATGGAGAGCAGTTCAAACTTGTCCGTATTCGCCTTAGCCACATAGACCTCGCCCCAGAAGTTGATGCAGTACACTTTGTCATCCACCACGGTCGGGCTGCTTTCAAACTTCGTCTTGCCGCCGAGTTCGCCGGTCCACACCACCTTGCCCGTCTTCGGTTCCAGGCAGCTCAGGGTCTTCTTGCCGCCATCCAGCACGTAGAATTTGCCCTTATAGAAGGCAGGCGTCGGCACGTCGCTGGTCACACCCTTCGGCTCCGTCTGCCAGACCGGTTGGGTCTCGCCTTTGGAATCCAATGGCATGGCGTAGATAGGAGAATTCTTCGGCGCGCAGACGATGGCCATGCCGTCGCCTGTGACAGGGGAGGGGACGAGGCGGAAGAACTTGTTGTAGCCTTCGCCCGGTGGGTTCCACGTGGCGATGCGGGAGAGTTCGGTGCCCGTGGCGGCGTCGTGAATGGTCAGCGTATCGCCCCCGGAGATGAGCATCAGGCGCTGGCCTTTGTCAGTCGCGAAGATCGGGCTGCTGAAAGCCTCCAGCGATTCGGTATTCGCGAGGCTCGGGCGGATCTGCTTCCAGAGGTCCTTCCCGGTGGCTGGATCCAGAGCGAGGATGTAGCTGCTCATGTCCTTGCCGGCGGTGCCTTTTTCAAACTTGTCCTGAAATTTGAAGGCCTCATTGCGCTGCAGCACCTGGATGTAGAGCTTTCCACCGTCCAGCGCGGGGCTGCTGCCATAGGTCCACTGCGTGGCGAAGGCGCCGTGCGTCTCTTTAAAGTCGCGCTTCCACACGATCTTGCCGCTGAAATCACACGCGGCGGCGATGGCGTTGGCAAACAGGAAGTAAACGTGATCACCATCCGTCACGGCGGAAGGGCTGGCGAGATTGCTCTTGTCGTCCCACTGAATCTCCGAGCCTTCGCTCACGGTCACGCGCCACTTTTCCTTGCCGGTCTTCGTGTCATAGCACAGGCCCACGAGTTTTTTCTCCGCCACAATCGGAGCTGTGATGAAAAGATTGTCGCCCCAGATCACCGGCACGGAGGCGGACAGCCCCGGCATCTCAGTCGCCCACTTCACGCCTTCGGTGGTGCTGAATTTTTCCGGCAGGCCCGCTTCACCCGAAGAGCCGTCTTGGTTCGGCCCGCGCCAGCTCGGCCAGTTTTCGGCGATAGCAGCGGAAGAGAGCAACAAAGAGGCGAGAAGGAGGGCGGCGGGTGATTTCATGTCGAATGGGAGAGAAGCGAATACGCACTGGCATGTCGAGATGTTTTAGCGAATTGATCAATACCCTTGAATCTGACCTCCTGGCAATCCACCGCACTCGCACTTCTCGGCTGTACAGTCGGGCTGGTGCTGCATTTGCTCTGGCATCCGCTGCGCAGGCATTTGTCAGACGCATGGGATTGCCTGCGCCTCCACCCCGTGTTGATGGCCTGCACCGCCGGAGCCATGCTGCTGGCCGCGGCTTTAAGTGGCGAGAAAGTCACGTCTTATCCGTTACATCAGCTCACGGACTGGGAAGATATGATCCTCCCGCTGGCGCGCGATGCGCTGGCTCACCTGGCCATGCTTCCGCATGCTCTTCTCCCGCCTTGGCCGCTGGCCTGCGCGATGCCTCTGTTGCTTGTTTTTTTGACGATCCGCATCTGGCGCTGGCCCTACCGCTACGGAGAGCGTAGGCCGGTACTGGAGCAAAAATGTATCCTTTTAAGCGTTACATTAATCGGCTTTGCCTGGCTTGTCATGGAAGGGGCAAGTCTGCGCAAAATGCTGCCCGAATGGGTGGAGACAATGAAACTTGGTCTGCGTTACATTTTCACCGCCATAGCTGCGGCGGGTGTGCAGGTATGGCTGGTACGCTTTCTCATCGAATGGGAAAACCCGCACGACACAGAAACCGACGGTGATGCCGCCGCCGCACTGGAGCATACCTTTGCGCGCTGGCAGGGCGTGGCCTATCTCGCGGGGTTCAATCTGCTTTGGATGAGCTGGCGCTGGTGGCAGCTCAGCACCCCCCAAAGCGTGGGCGCATGGTGGTGGGTGGAACTGCTCATTCTCTTTGCCGCGCTTCCGGTCGCCGTGGCGGCGGCTCCCGGCCCCTTCTGGCAGCAGGGCGCCGCTGCCCTGCGCATTTTGTGGCGGGCTGCCGTGCCCCTCTTCCTGCTCTCCATCACCGCCCTCGCCTTTTTGATTCTCGCTCTTTATGCGGTGGAAATGGGTCGCGCAGCCTGTGCCGGATCGCCCCTATGGTGCATGATCTTGCTGCCGCTGAACGCTTTGGTGCTTGCCATGCTGGATTGCTGGCTATTGCTAACAGCCCTACTTCTCATGCTGCGCTTTGGCTTTTCACGTTCTCCCTCCGCATGACCAGCGGCACGCTTTCTCCAGAACAAATCGTGCGGCGGGCCAAGTCGAACCTCGCTTTCGCGCTCGCCTGCCTGCCCAAGGAACGCCGCCGCGACATGATCGCGTTCTACGCCTTCTGCCGTGTCGTCGATGACATCGCCGACGACCCCGATGCCAGCCCGGCGGACAAAGAGAAAGAGCTCAACCACTGGAAGCACTGCGTGGAGGCAGGCAATCCGCCCGGCCACCCCGTGCTCGATGAAATGATCGTGCTGCCAGAAAAATACGGCTTCCCCCGCGCCTGGCTTTGCGAGATCATCGACGGCGTCGCCAGCGACATCACCAAGACCCGCTACGAGACCTTTGAGGAACTGCTCGGCTACTGCTACAAGGTCGCCAGCGTCGTCGGCCTCGTCAGCATCGAGATTTTCGGCCATCAAAATCCCGCCACCAAGGAATACGCCATCAATCTCGGCTACGCCCTCCAGTTCACCAACATCATCCGCGACGTCGGCCAGGACGCCCGCGACACCGGCCGCATCTACCTCCCCCAGGCCGAGCTGCGAAAATTCGGCGTGCTGGAAAGCGAGATCCTCCACGCCCGCCCCAGCGAGCGCTTCATCAAGATGATGGACTTCCAATATGCCCGCGCGCGCAGCTACTACGATGCCGCGCAAAAAGCCCTGCCGCCCGAAGACCGCAAAAACATGGTCGCCTCCGAGATCATGGCAGCGATCTACTCGCGCATCCTCGAAAAGCTCAAGCGCGAGCGTTACCCCGTCTTCACCAAGCGCGCCCGCCTCAGCAAACTGCACAAGGTCTGGATCCTCGGCAGCCACCTCATCAAGGCACGGTTTGGGAAATGAGGAGCCTCCGGCAGGAGAGGGACCATCCTGGTCCCTCAACGCTCCGCCACGCCCAACATACGATCACTTGCGCACGCTTTGTCCGTAGGTTGGGTGTGTTTGGGCGTCCAAAGCACTCGCATGCTTCATTGCTCGCCTCGCCAAACCGCCCGACTGCGAGGACGTCCGTACGCCATGGGGCTTGTGACACGCTGACAGACGGGCGGGCTTACGCCACACCCATCCTACGAACGAGCCTGCGCCAACCGATTTGATGGAAATTCTCATTCCAACAAGGCCTCTTCTTCTGGAGATGCTACCCAGGCTTTCTTTCCGCCTGAGGTCCGCTCTACTGCGGGTCTTTGATCCGGTCGAATCCAATACTTTCCTGATAGAAACCCCGCTTTTTATGCGCCTTCTTCTCCCCCTTTCCCTCATGCGTTCTTTTGCCCTCCTGCTCCTCCTCGCCCTCGCCACCACCGGCCACGCTGAACCCAAGCCGCTCAAAGCCCTCCTCGTCGCCGGAGGCTGCTGCCATGACTACGCCAAGCAGCATCTGATCCTCAGCCAGGGCATCCAGTCACGCGCCAATGTCCAGGTCGATGTGGTGTGGACGGATGACAAATCCGTCAACCCGCCGCTGCCGCTCTACGACAATCCCGATTGGGCCAAAGGCTACGACATCATCATCCATGACGAATGCGCCGCCGGCCTGCGTGACATGGCCGTGGTGAAGCGCATTCTCGATGCCCACAAGACCATCCCCGCCGTGCATCTGCACTGCGCCATGCACAGCTTCCGCACCGGCACCGATGCCTGGTTCAAGCACCTCGGCATCCAGTCCGCCTCCCACGGCCCGCAGGAGCCCATCGCCCTCACGTTTGTCGATAAAGAGCACCCGATCACCAAGCCGCTGGCCGACTGGACCACCATCAAAGAGGAGCTGTACAACAATGTGAATATCTTCGACGGCCATCCGCTCGCCATGGGCAAGCAGGTCGTCAAAGGCAAGGACGTTGACTACGTGGTGGCCTGGACCAATGAAAAATCCGGTGCCCGCAGCTTCAGCACCACCATTGGGCATAACAACGAAACCGTCGCCGATGCACGTTACCTTGATCTCGTTACACGCGGCTTGCTCTGGTCCATGGACAAGCTCACGCCGGAATACCTCACCCCTTTCAAAGGCGAAAATAAAGTAACGTTTGTCGCCGCCAAGCCCGTCGCAGCCCCAAAGCCAGCGACGCCCCCCACACCGCCCAAGGATGCCCTGCCCATCAAAGCCAGTGCCAGCAGCGAAGAGTCCGGCAAGGGCAACTATGCCTGGAAAGCCGTCGATGGCGATCCCAACACCCGCTGGTGCGCCAGCAGCCCCTCCTATCCGCAGTGGCTCCAGCTTGAACTCGAAAAGCCGCAGACGCTCACCGGCATCGCCACCACCTGGGAAAACGGTGGCGTGTATCAGTTCAAAGTCGAAGGCAGCACCGATGGCAAAACATGGAGCACACTCGTCGATGGCAGCGCCAACACCAAGAACGCGCCCTACTCGAACGACTTCGCCAAGGCCGACGGCATTCGCTTCGTGAAGATCCACGCCCTCGGAAAAACCAGCGGCGGCTGGGCCAGCATCAAGGAAGTCACCTTCAAAGGCCCAAGCATCAAAGCCGTCGCCCCCAAGCTCAGCGCCGCGCAGCAGCAGCAATACGACAAAGCCGCCGACCCGCTCAAAGACGCTGGCAACGTCACCCCAAAAATCGTCAAGCTCACGCCCGAGCAGGAGGCTGCCATCTTGAAGGACGTGAAGGTGCCGGATGGCTTCGAAGTCTCCCTCTTCGCCCCACCGCAGTCGGCGAACTACCCCGTCTTCGTCGCCGCCGCACCCGATGGCACCCTTTACGTCAGCAGCGATGGCAACGGCTCGCTTGGTCGCGCTCCGCATCGTGGCCGCATCCTGCGCCTGAAGGATCACGATGGCGACGGCCGCGCCGATGAGGTGAAGGAATTCGTCAAAGACGTCGATGCCCCGCGCGGCCTCGTCTGGGACAAAGACCGCCTCTACCTCGTCCATCCGCCGCATCTCAGCGCCTACATCGACAAAGACGGCGACGGCGTGGCCGATGAAGAAAAGGTGCTCGTCAAAAACATCGCCTTTGGCTACAAAGACCGTCCCGCTGACCACACCACCAACGGCCTCAGCCTCGGCATCGACGGCTGGCTCTACATCGCCGGGGGCGACTTCGGTTTCATGGATGCCGAAGGCACCGACGGCAAGCACCTGCAGCATCGCGGCGGCGGCGTCATTCGCGTCCGCCCCGACGGCACCGGCTTGGAAGTTTACTCCACCGGCACGCGCAACATCCTCGAAGTCGCCATCAGCCCCCTCATGGACATCTTCGCCCGCGACAACACCAACGACGGCGGCGGCTGGAACGTCCGCTTCCACCACTTCACCGGCCTCGACGACCACGGCTACCCGCGCCTCTATAAAAACTTCCCCGACGAATGCATCGCCCCCCTCGCCGACTACGGCGGCGGCTCCGGCTGCGGTGCCGTGTACATCGATGAACCCGGCTTCGGTCAATGGAACAACGCCCCCTTCACCTGCGACTGGGGCACCGGTGCCTTGTGGCATCATCAAGTGAAACCCAAAGGTGCCACCTTCGAAGAAACCCGCCCGCCCGAGCCCTTCATCAAAATGACCCGCCCCACCGACGCCGACGTCGATGGCAACAGCCGCGTCTATTGCGCCAGTTGGAAAGGTGCCACCTTCAACTGGGAAGGCCCCGATGTGGGTTACATCGTCCAAGTAAAACCCAAAGGCTTCAAACCCGAGCCGCTGCCAGATTTCGCGAAGGCGAAGGATGAGGAACTGGTGAAGCAGTTGGAGTCACCGAGTTATCGGCGGAGGATGGAGGCGCAGAGGGAATTGGTGAAGAGAGAATGGGGCGGCACCCATCAAAAGCTTTTGGAATCGTTGAATCATTTCAACTCCAGCTATGATATCGCATGGGCAGTGGCCCAACTTGGGGCCGTTGTGAATCACGCTGGCGCCAAGGGCGTTCTCGAATCTTCGCAGGGCTTTGCTGACGATGAAATGAAGCTTCAATGGAACATTTCTCGCCATATGGGCCGTGTTCCTGTGATCAAAAGCAAAAGTGATCACGGTGACCAGACCGCGCCTCTTCGTATCAACACTATCCCCCGATGGGTGGGCCAAGGGCCTGATGATCCTTCAATATTGCATTTGGCGATGATCGAACGCTTCGTGGCGACACGGGATGCCGAACACTTGGTTTCACACTCGATGCCTTCTGAACTGGCTGGATCATCGGTGCTCACATTAATCACGGTGGAAGCAAGCCGACGCTTGGGCAACGACGCTGCAAGGGAATGGCTTCAGCAGTTGGATGGCTCTAAGCACCCCCAGATCACGGATTTGGCGTTGCGCTGCCTTCGTGTCGTTCACACTCCCGAAGTCGTCTCCGGCCTCATCTCACGCCTCACCACCGCCACCGATCCCGCCTTGCGCCAGGGCATCCTCGCCGCCCTCTGCCGTCTGCATTTCCATGAAGGCGAATGGAAAGGCGATTCCTGGAGCACGCGCCCCGACACGCGCGGCCCCTACTACCAGCCCGAGCCATGGAGCGAGACGCCGAAGATCGCCGCCGCCTTGAAGGACGCACTCGCCAAGGCATCACCCGACGAAGCCGCCTTCCTCGTCAAAGAGATGAACCGCAACCGCATCCAGTCGAGCGATGCCCTGGATCGCATCCTCGTCCTCGCTAAACAGGACGCCAAGGTGATCCCCGATGCCGTCGCGCAGCTTGCCACCGCAGACACCATCCCTGCGGATGCCATTCCCTTGCTGATCACCGCCGCCAACAGCAAGCAACTCGATCCGCAGAGCGCCGCCGCGACGCTCGCCAACACGCTCACCGCCATCGCCAAAACCGACAGCGCAGCCGCGTGGACCGCCGCCCTCAACGCCCTCATCACGCTCGATGCCCAGCAAGGCTCCGGCAAAGAACAGGAAGCCGGACGCACCGCCTTCCTCAACGCGCCCAAACTCGAAAACGTCCATCAGGCCTTCGAAGCCGAAGCTGCCAAAGTCGGCACCCCCACCGCTATCTGGGCAGAAGCCGCCCTGCTCAGCCTCGCCGAACGCAAGACCGGCAGCCCTGAATCACGCGAGATGTCACAGAAGGCACTCGCCGCCGGTTGGACGGATGCCAAGCGCCGCCTCCAAATCATCAGCGCCGCCGTCAAGATCAAGAGCCACGCCATCGATGACAAAATCCTCGCCGCCACCTCCGACTCCGACCCACACCTTTCCAAGGCCGCGCAGAACGCCGTGAAGAGCCTCAAGCTCGTCGCCAAAGGCGAAGACAAGACCCCCAAGATCGGCTCTCTGAAACCCGAAGACGCGCTCACCGCCGTGCTCAAAACCAAAGGCGACATCGCCCTCGGCGAGCAGATCTTCACCAAGGCCACCTGCATCGCCTGCCACACCACCAAAGAATCCGAAGCACAGAAAGGCCCCTATCTCGGCAACATCGCCCAGACCTACAAGCGCCCCGAACTCGCCCAGAACATCCTCGATCCCAACAAGACCATCGCGCAAGGTTTCGCCAGCGAAGTCATCACCCTCAACGACGGCACCCAGCAGCTCGGCTTCATCACCCTCGAATCCGCTGACAACGTCAAGCTCCGCAACATCACCGCGCAGGAGTTCACCTTCGCCGTCAAGGACATCAAGAGCCGCCAGAAGCTCCCCATCTCCATCATGCCCCCCGGCCTCCTCGCCAACTACTCCGTCCACGAATTCGCCAGCCTCCTCGACTACCTGGAATCACTGGCAAAGAAGTAAACGAGTTCCCGAATAGTGGGTTCTATATCTGGCGGGTCATTCGCGGTCGTACGATGGGTGTGGCGACAGCCCGCCCGTCTGTGAGCGCGTTGCAAACACACGGGCCTGCGAGTGTCCTCGCAGTCGGGCGGTTTGGCGAAGAGGGCTGGTGGCGTCGCAAAGTCTTCGACGCCAAATACACCCAACCTACAGGAATAGAAGTCAAACTATTGGGTGGAAATTCTATACGGTGTCTTCGCAAATAGAAAAGCTGCACCGTCT
>NZ_JAQSEA010000160.1 GCF_029946185.1 Prosthecobacter sp. | reverse complement strand
GCCGCAATCTCCGCAAGGAACTCAGCAATCGGCTTCACGCCAAGATCACCCTTCTTGCTATGACGCACCGCCACGCACTGCGCAGCCGCTTCCTTCTCACCAAGCACGAGCATGTAAGGAATCCGGTCGAGCTGGGCCAAACGAATCTTCGCCCCGATCTTATCCGCATCATTGTTCAATGACACACGCAGGCCAGCATCCTTAAGCTGCGCATAGATCTCATCCGCAAAGGCATCCACCTTCTCGCTGATGGTCAGGATACGCACCTGCTCCGGCGCAAGCCATGTCGGGAAATGACCCGCGAAATGCTCGATGAGCACGCCGCAGAAACGCTCCATGCTGCCAAACGGCGCACGGTGAATCATCACCGGACGGTGTTGGCGATTATCAGCGCCGTTGTAAGTCAGGTCAAAGCGCACAGGCAGCACGTAGTCCACCTGCACAGTGCCGAGCTGCCATTCGCGGCCAATGACGTCCTTGATCACAAAGTCGATCTTCGGTCCATAGAAAGCAGCTTCGCCCGGCTCTTCCGTAAACGGCACGCCCAGCGTCGCAGCAGCCTCGCGGCAGGCGGCTTCAGCCTTGTCCCACTGCTCGGGATTGCCGGTGAATTTGCTGCTGTCGGGATCGCGCAGACCCACGCGCACGCGGTAGTCATGCATGCCCAGAGTGTTCAGCACAATCTTCACCAGGCTCAGGCAGCCCAGCACTTCCTTCGCCACCTGCTCTTCGGTGCAGAAAAGATGCGCATCATCCTGCGTGAAGCCACGCACGCGGGTCAGGCCGTTCAACTCACCGCTCTGCTCCCAGCGATACACCGTGCCGAATTCGGCAAGGCGCACCGGCAGGTCGCGATAACTGCGCGGCTGGCTGTCGTAAATTTTGATGTGATGCGGGCAGTTCATCGGCTTCAGCAGGAAGCCGTCGAGCAACTGCTCATCCGGAAGCACGCGGTCTTCCGTGATGACTTCCTTGCCTGCGCGCTCATTAAGCTGCTGGCGTGTGCGGGCAGACACAGCACCAAGGCGCTCCATCACTTCGCAGCAGCCGCAGCCTTCCTTGGTCACCTTCGCGAGATCATCATTCTCAATGACTGGCGCGAACTGGCTGTCCTTGTAATACGGAAAGTGGCCGCTGGTCTTGTACAGACCCACCTTGCCGATGTGCGGCGTGAAGACCTGGCTGTAGCCCTGCTTGCGCAGTTCTTCGCTGATGAAATTCTGCAACTCCTGACGCAGGATCGCCCCATTCGGCGTCCACAAAATAAGCCCCTGCCCCACTTCTTCGTCGATGTGGTAAAGCTTCAGTTCTTTGCCCAGCTTGCGGTGGTCGCGCTTCTTCGCCTCTTCGAGTTGTTCCAGATGCTTCGCCAGTTCTTCACTGCTCGGGAAAGCCGTGCCATACAGGCGCTGAAGCTGCGGCTTCGTATCATCGCCCATGTAGAAGGCGCTCGCCACGGACATAATTTTGACATGCTTGCACTTGCCGCTGTAGCCGACGTGCGGGCCAGCGCAGAGATCAATAAAGTCACCGTTCTGGAAGGTCGAGATCTGCTCGCCCTCAGGAATCTTTTCCAGCAGGTCCAGTTTGAACGTGCTCGGATTTCCCGGACGCTCCGCCAGACCACCCAGACGGCCCGACTTCGCCAGCGCGATGGCTTCATCCCGGCTGACGCCCTTCCATTCAAATTTCTGATTCTCCTTGGAGATCTTCTTCATCTCCGCCTCGATCTTCTCGAAGTCATCCGGGGTAACGCGGTGATCCGGCAGATCAAAGTCATAGTAGAACCCGTTTTCGACCGGCGGTCCGTAGGCAAACTGGGCATTCGGCCACAGGCGCAGGATGGCGGTGGCCATCACGTGGGCACAGGAGTGGCGCAGGCGATCGATGTCAGACATCTGAGCGCGTTCTTCGAGGGTCTTGCGGGGTTCGGACATGGTTGTAAAGTGGGGGCGTGTCCATGCCGCAGGACTGGGCGAGATTCAAGACGATAACGACAGGTAAAGCAGCCCGCCGCGTCCCCTGCCTTCCTCAAATCGCTTCATGCCAGCGCCTCAGGCCGTGCTTTTCTCGTCCGGCAGCGTGGCACGCTGGTAGGTGTCCAGCGGCGCGGCGCTCTGCCAGCCGGGGCGCAGGCGCACATCCTCGGCACCGCTCAGTTCTCCCGGCGCGCCCGGCGGCGTGGCATCCTCCGCGCGGCGCATTTCCCACCAGCACTGGCCGCAGTGGTTGTGCTGATGATCGATCACAAAGCCCGCATCCTTCATCATCGGCCCGATCCAGCCCATGCAGTGGTCGCAGTAGTCCGCGTATTGTTGCAGCCCATTCCGCAGGAGAAAGCCCTTGGAAGGGCACTCGTGCATGTCGATGCGAAAGACCGTGTCCGTCACCGTGCGGTGCGAGACCGCCCCCTCATCCGCCAGCGTCGGGCCCCAGTATTCCTTCATGCCCTCAAAGCCTGTGGCGGTGATCAGCGCGTGAGCATGCACCTGCGCATCGCGGTTGATGGATTCATCCCAGTACGCCGTCACCAGCTCATGCCCGCCGAGCTGCCGCAGCCATTCAAAAGTCCACTCATAGTGACCGCAAAAATCGTAGCACCCAGTCATGCGGCCTCCTTGATGTCATCGAGCTTCTGCCCGGGTTCGTTGGCGGTCTTGCGGAGGAAGCGCTGCGTGCAGGCCCCGTTACCACCGCTGATCCGCACCGTCAGTCCAGCCGGTGCCGCCATGGCCTCGCTCACATAATAGCAATGCTGGCACAGGCAGGAAACGATCTCGCGCTGGTGGTCGCGCAGGTGCTTGATCATGGGGCAGGTGCGCACTTCCAGCCGCACCTCATCAGGAGCCGTAATGACCTCCACCTCAGCCCCCGGCTCCGCCGCGAAGAACGCCCGCCAATGCGCGGCCACCGCAGGCAAGCCCCCCTGCAGCCAGCGTTCGCTCACCGGCTTGTGGTAGCCTGCGCCCATGTCCTGCCAGTAGCGGCGCAGGGCATCGATGCCGAAGCGCTTCAAAATGAAGCGAAAGGTCGCATTGATCGCGAAATAAAAATCCGCATGCCCGTGCGGCTTGGTGTCCATGTAGGGCAGCGGTGTGGCAGGGGGCGTCATGGTGTCAGTATCATCAAGCCTTGAAGATTGGCAAATGCCGCAAGAGTACTCAAGAACTTTAGTTCGTTCTGGAAGCCACGGGAACGTCCCAGAACCAGCCACCGAGAAGCGAACCTCTTGCGCACATTCCTTGACCTTCCCCCCTCACCGCGCCGCCTTCACCTGATCCCACACCTTCGTGTACTTCGCGAGATCCGGAAAAAGCACTCCAGAACTTTAGTTCGTTCTGGAAGCCA
>NZ_JAQSEA010000159.1 GCF_029946185.1 Prosthecobacter sp. | reverse complement strand
ACACTTCAAAGAATACTCACAAATAACTTATTGGTGGAAGCCTACGATCCTGAAAGTCTGGCGGATTGGTGCAAAAGATCCTATCCCGCCTTGGAAAGTTGCCGCGAGTTCAGAAGGCAGCTTCTCGACGCCATACAGCATCCCGGCCTCGTCTCCCCAAAAAATTACGAACTATGGACTTTGGATGACGGGTTCCCCACACAGGAGCTGCTACAGTCTCATCTAAAAGACATCTGGAACATGTGCTTTCCTGATGAGGCTCTCAAGTAAAAGGCAGGCCCAGTCGGAGTTGCTGCATTTGATTGAATAGGAATGGGGTCGTGATAAAATAGTGCGGATAAAGTTATTGATCGCACTGGGATTCTTTCACCGCATACATTTTTGAATGCATCCTGACAAATAATGAAAGCACCTTATCGACCAAAACCGGCCTTGGAATCCTTGATCTCATCTCATCTCAACGTGGAAGCTTACGCGTTAAAAGAGCTTGCCAGATGGTGCCGGGCTGCTTGGCCCTCTTCTAGCCGCGCCCGTGAGTTCAAAGAACAACTTCGAAACGCGATCAATACCCCAGGGTTGATCACGCCAGAAATGTACGAAAAATGGACCAGCGACGACAAACTGGAAACTCAGGAAGCAGTGAACATGCGCTTAAAAGATCTTTGGAACGCTTGTTTCCCTGCGGAGTCCATCACATGAAGAAAAGATGCCATGCCCGAATGGTATTAAGTTAAGCGCATGTATCGCAGCATTGAACGTATGTGATTGATCCATTGCCGCCCTCCCCACAGGCCAGTGGGGGAAAAAGGGGTCAGGGTGCAACTCTTGACAAACCATTGAATACAGGAAAAAGGGGTCAGGGTGCAACTCTTGACAAACCATTGAATACATGCTTCACAAGCGAATGGTACGCACCTTTCATTTCTGGTATTAAGGCAAGTATTGCGCGTGCATGATTTTGGAATAGCCGAAGAGGCAGTCGTAAAAATTATCTGTCAGATTTTGCACCCTGACCCCATTTTCCTGACCCCATTTTCCCTGGAGGCGTACCGACGCGGAGAATGGGTGACGCCTTATCCGGACGGCCCGGTGGGCTCGCCTCCGCCGTTGCCGGAGTATCTGAACACCTAAAAACTCAGGTCCCCGGACTCCTCCACGACAAAACCCACGTCTTCCACAGCGTCGAAGACCTCCTAAACTCCGACTACGCAAGGCAGCATCCATTCTCAAAGGAAGACTTGGCTGGCCTGCAAAACGCCGAAGGCTTCCACGATCCCAAGACCGGCCACAGCGTCATCATTGCTGGCAATACGGAGCTGCGCGCCGGTGAGACCCTGCACGATGCGCTGACCCGCGTCATCCTCCACGAGCGCGTGGGGCATGACGGCTTGCAGACGCTGCTAGGCTCCAAGAACAGCAAAGCGCAGCAGCATTGGGACGGCCTGACCCAGCGAGTCCCACAGACAGAGCTGGATGCCATCGCCAAGCAAGAAGGTTACGGGCATCTCGCGGGCGACCACACCGCACTGGCCCACGAATGGTTCGCCCGTCAGGCCGAGAAGTCCCCCCACCTCCTCAAGCAGCCCGGCCTGCTGCGCGACATGTGGGAAGCCTTCAAAGCCCAGCTCCGAAAAATGAGCAACAACTGGAAGGACACGGACGAAAGCCACCTCGACACCCACCTGCAAGAACTCCTGCGCCACTCCCGCAAAGCCGCGCTGCGGACTCCCGCTGCAAATCAAAGCGCCAGTCAGCAGCATCCCTCGGCAAACTGATACCATAATCTACCACTCAGACCGATGACATAGACCTAGCGCGGGGCCCTGCTGCGGCAGCCGGCCTTCAAAGAAAACTTCCCCCTGGGGTTCAAAGCCGTCGCCGCCGGTAGCGTGAAGGAAGGCCTGCGCGAAGAAGCCCCCACCTGCCGGACCTCCTTCAGCACCCGCTGCGTGCCCCACCCCCTGAATTGCGGCACCTGTCAGCCGATGTCCCCAGCTACTTGAATACCACTTACTACCATCATTGAACATTTTTTAGTTGCATTCCCAGATCACGGCCCAATCCTTTTTTCGATCTCCTCAATCAACCCGACGCTGTGAAGAACACGGAAGGTGCCACCGCCGCCCTGCGGCCACGCTCCTCCCATGCCTTCCTACCTCCAGCTTTCAAAGCTTCTCCATCCCAGCGCCGAAGAAGACAAACTGCCGCAAAACCAGCGCACGGCAGGCGCTTCCCAGCCGCCGACGCAGCAGCAGCCACTGGGCATCCCCTACCGGCCGCCGGAGCAGCCCGCAGGCTCGCGCTATTTAACGCCGATGCTCCCGCCCGCGCAGCGGCAAAAAGCCGTCACACCGCCCCCACCATTCGCCGCCAAACCTCCAACTCCGCAGCCTCCAGCTCCGCAGCCGCCCGCGCAGACTGAGCAGCCGCCGCCCGCAGCAGTGAAACCCGCCGTATCGCCCCCCCAAGGTGGCCCCGGCGCGCAGACTCAGACGCCCGCCCCAGTCACCAACACGCCCCTCCCCTCCCCGGCTGCAGCCCAGCCGCCCGCCACGCCAGCTCCCGCCCCCACACCTTCAAACAGCCAGCTCCCGCAAGCAGCCGCGCAGGTTGCGGCACCTTCGCCTGCGGCAAATCCAGGCCAGCAGCCACAGCAGCAGCCGGCACCCGCAGCACCCGCGCCTGCTCCAGCCAATCCACCCGCAGTAGCCCCTGCCAAAATCAATTCTCCCAGCACGCCGCCACCCGCCGTGGCACCCAATGCGGCCACCACCACCCCTCATCCTTCACCATCCACACCGGCAGCCGCAGCGCCCTCACCCAAACCCAATAGCCGCGGCAACTATCCCTCTGCCCCGAGCAACGCCGCCGCAGAAACACCGCAGGCCGCCCCTCCAGCGCCGCCAGCCCAGCCCCACACACGCGCGGCAGCGGAAGCAGAGGACGCCGCAAAGTATGAAGCCGCCCGCCTCGCGAATGCCAGGCAGCACGGTGCCGCCATCCAAAACGGCAAGCTCGTCCCGCACCCGGATGGCAAGGGTCTGCTGCACAACACCGGATTTGTCTCCACCACCGATTCCAACTCCCCGGAGAAGCCCCCCGCCTTCATCTACCGCGACGACCCCGACAAAGGCATCGCCGTCCCCTACCGCGATGACCACGGCAAGCATCACCAGATCCCCGTGAATGAAATCACCCGCGTCGCCGGGCCAAATGGCAAGGTGGAATACCACTTCATGGTAGGCGGAAAGCCCATCAGCATCCCCGAAGACAGCAAGTCCCCGCTCTTCCAAGTGGCCCCAGACGGCAAACGCTTCACCACCACCCCGGACGGCACCCGGCTAGATCTCGGCAATGACATCCAGACGATGGCGCAGAATGGCGTGATACCACGCACGGAGGCAGCCGAAAAAGCCCTCCAGGAAAAAACCACGCAGGGCGCAGAAATCACACGCCAGCTCACCGAAAAGCAGGCCCAGGCCACCGCCGCCCAGCAGCGCCTCGACGCCGCCCACCAGGCCGTCGCAGCCGCAGACCAGGCCACCGGCCCGGACTCACAGACCCAGCGCATCCGCGCCCGCGAAGAGCGCATCAAAGCAGAGGAAGCCCTCCAGCAGCGTCAGCAGGAAGTTCAAGCACAGCAAAAGCTGCAAGACGACCACTACAGCACCGCCACCAGCGGGCAGATCGCCCGCAGGAAGGATATAGCCCGCTACAAAACCGCCGCCGCAGAAAGCCCCGCAAACGCCCAGTGGCAGAAAGACGCCATCTCCGCACACGAAGACACCCGCGCCATCCAGCTAAGCCTCATCGCCGAAGCCGAGAAAAAAGACCCCGCCGCCGCCGCCGCCGCCATGCGCCGCGCGCTCGTCCCCCAGCACACTCAGCGGCTCTTTGCCGCCGCAGAGAAATCTTTTGGCGGCACCCAGCCCGCCGCAGGCCAGACCCTCTTGCTCAAAGACATGCTCATGCAGGCCCCCGAGCTGAAAATGGGCACGGCCCCCCTCAAGCAGGCCGATGCCGCACTCACCACCTCACAAAATGCCCTCGGCATCACCGACCCCGAAAACGTCCACGTCACCCGCAGCGCAAACGGCAGCTACAGCCTCTCACGCCTCGCCGCAGACGGCACACATCAGCCCTTTGCCACCCTGGACCCCAAGACCAACAGCATCACCCTCACCGCCGGGCCGAATGGCCAGTTCAGCCAGACCGCGCTGGATCTCGCCAAAAGCGCCCCCGCAGGCACCCCCGTGTACCTCCCCAGCGCACAGCCCCCCTTCAGCGAGGCACAAGTCAGCGACCTCATCCAAAAAGGCCAGCAGGCCACCACCTCCACCTCCGACCGCAAAACCGCAGACACCGCCCTCACCCAGGCCGGCCTCTCCCCAGAGGGCATCCAGAAACTGCGCAATGACGGCCGCCTCTCCGTCCAGGACGCCAAATTTTTAAACGACAAGTTCAACAGCGGCGTCGGCTCCTACGCCCAGCGCGAAGCCTACGAGACCTTGCAAAAGCAGAGCGCCGGACTGCAGCAGATGTTCCAGGACAGCAAGGCCCCGGCGGACAAGCCCAACTTCAAAAGCTGGATGGATAAAGGCGACCCCCAGCGCGATGCCCAGGTGCAGGCCAAAGCCAAAGAACTCGGCATGAGCGAAGACGACGTGCGCCGCGCCATGGAAGACCAGCGCCGCACCGACTTCGCCACCCCGCTCACGCAGCAGGGTCACGATCAGCAGGCCGGCATTGTCAATGCCGGCCTGCGCGGCATCGGCTTCTCCGGCCATGACCAGGACACCACCCGCACCCTCACAGACGGCAGCCTCGCGGTGAATCCCTCCCTCACCGATGACAAGGCCAAATTTGAAAAAGCCATCCAGGACAGCAACGCCAGCCCCGAGGCCAAGGAAGCTGCACTCAAGAGCTGGCCCGCCCAGCATGAAGCCTGGCTCACCCGGGCCACAGACACCCTCAAGGCCAACAAGACCCTCCCCGGCGTCCAGGACTACACCGAGTGGCTCACCAGCAACACCCTCGCCGGTCACTTCTCCCAGAAACTCCCCGACGGCAGCCTGCGCCAGTACACCGACAACGAGAAGACGCAGATCTACCTCGATGCCATGCAGAACCGCAGCGGCGTGCGCAAGTTCATGGACATGGTCAGCACCTCCCTCGTCTCCGGCGGCGGCCAGGTCGTCGCCGGTCTGCTCGGAGCCGAAGCCCTCCTCAGAAACGGCTTCCAGGACCTCACCGGCGTCAATGTGGGCGGGCAGGCCCTCAGCGAAGCCGCCGCAGCCATGGCCGCGCAAAATCAGGGCCTCATCCAGTCCAACGAGCTCACCGGCACCACCCAAGGCAAGATCGGCAGCTTCCTCAGCGGCTTGATCTAGGCCGTCCCCAGCGTTGGCGTCGCCATCGCCACCGGCGGCACCGCAGGCCTGATACTCGGCGCAGCGCAGAGCGCCGGCGGCACCTACACAGACCTGCTGCAAAACCACATCATAGCAGGAGACAGCATTGAGGAAGCCTACAAAAAAGCCGCAGGCGCCGCCATCGCCAGCGGAGCCGTCAGCCTCGCCCTCAGCAAGGTCATGCCCGGCGGAGCCCAGGCGCTGAACAACCCTGCCACCAGAAAGGCTTTCACCACCACCATCACATCCTTCATCAAAGGGGGCCTGAAAGAGATCCCCCAGGATGCCATCGACAGCGCGTTCAACACCATCATCTCCGAGATGAACAAAGGCAAAACCTTCAACGAAGCCGCCACCAGCTTCGCCGAGCAGTTCCCTCAGAACGCCTTCACAGCCGCCCTCCTCGGCGGCGGCGTGTAAGCCATGGCAGACAAGAAAAACGGCTCCCACCCAAGCACCCCCAGCAACACCCCGCCACCTCCACCCAGCTCAGGTTCCGACCAACCATCGCAAACCGCCTCCCAGGTAGATCCGTCCGCCCCTCCACCGCGTCCTGAGCAGCCACCCATCATGACCGCAAGCGTGGACGGCCCGGATGTCCCCTTGTTGCCCCCCGGCTCCCCGCCGTCGGGTAATGGCGTCCCCATCACCCCCATCGCCGTCGAAGGCCGCGGCCCACCCAGCCAGCCAGCCCAGACCTCAACACAGCCACAAGTACCAGTTAATACCACAGATACAGCCGCGAGTCCGCCTTCCGCAGTTCCACCCTCTGGCCCGCCATCACCTACGGCACCCGCAGCCACGCCAACGCAACCCACCGCCCCCGAAAGCCAGCCGCCGCAAACTTCCGCCGCCAGCCCATCTTCACCGCAACATATACCACAGAATACCACTCCAGGCACCGCCGACGCGCCACCCGGCAAGGCACCTTCCAAGGAAGCCGCCGCAGCCGGTCCAGTCATGACGCTCGAAAACCCCTCCCAGGTGCTTGGCGACATCGAGCGTCTCAAAGCCAATGCCATTCATGCCAGGCATTTTGTCCGTCACGTATTGCTCGTGGAGGGCACAACCCCTCCACGAGCCCAATAGCTCGACAATGTGTACCAACACATTTAGAGAAAATGAATTGTTACGCTTTGTGAGCAGACCGCAAAAATTACTTTGAGGTAACACACCTGGAATATTGGGTTAACTCATTCTGGAATTCGCCAAGACATAAAGCCATCTGGTATAGTTACAAAGTGAGATCTCCTTCCACTTTTGCCTCTCTGCCAAAATTGCCACCACCTGCTGGTAAGGCGGGCTGCATGTCCGACATGGGTGAACAGTTGGTCATTTGCGTACTTGAGGCAGCCTGCAAATTAATGGGAGGCACCAATGCCTGGGTGAGACGCAATTCTGGCGATTGCTGCCAGATCGTAGCCCAGCACAATTCTACTTACAAAAACGATTCCTCGCTAAACACCATTTTGTTCAATGCCGCACAGCAAATCTATCCGCGCCCGGTGCTGTTGAAAACAGGGAACCGTGACACTTTGCTGTGTGTTTGCCTTTCAGATGGTAATGCGTCTGATGGCTTCAGTTACATGTTCGGAATGTTAATTGCCGGCCCCTTTGAGCTTACGGAGCGTCTCGCAGGCATTGTTGACGGTTTACGGTGCAGTCTGCACACACTTATCTGGAGCCAAGCAAGTTGGCAAATGACCGAAGGAATGAAAGAACAGCAAATGCTGGCAGTGACATGCTCCTTGTGCCGCCGCCGGCACACGACAGAGAATGGCTGGATGCATTGGGATGATTTTCTTTTTCTGAAAACAGGACGCGCCAGCTCCCACACGGTGTGTGAGCCCTGTGCATTAGCGCTTTACGGAGAAATTTTGCAAGATACGATATGAGGTTTTCCAACCTGCAACATCTAAATGTCTAATTCCAGCCGAAAATCTCACCACCGAACTGCGGTGGTCGAGGACGATCCAGTTTACCGTGCCTATTTGACCAGCCTGCTTAAAAACACAGCCGAAGTGGAGTGGGTGCATGCTTGGGAAAGTGCCGAGGCCATGCTGGCAGACACGCACCTCCCTGCTGTAGAGCTTCTCTTCGTTGATCTGGAGCTTCCCGGTATCAGCGGGCTGGAGCTGATTTCCCAGTTGAAAAAGCTCCAAAACCCTCCGGTTTGTGTGGTGCTGACCTCCTCTCTTGAGCCTGAGCATGTCTTTTCCGCGATTCGCGGCGGTGCATCCGGCTATTTGGTCAAGACTCTGGAACCGCAGGCTTTTCTGGAAAGTTTGAGACAGGTGATCAAGGACGGTGTGAGTCTGAGCCCGTTCATTGCGCGCATGCTCATTGATGAATTCCGTGGTTCACCGCCGCATCCTGAAGGCGGGCATAACGCCCTGAAAAATCTCACTATTCGTGAGCGTGAGGTGCTGGACAGCATGGCCAGAAATTGCAGTGCAAAAGGTGTAGGCGAGGCGCTGCGCATGAGCCATGAAACTGTGCGTGTGCACATGAAAAAAATCTATCAGAAGCTGCACGTGAATTCGAAGTCCGCGGCTTTGGCGGTGCTGGCACAAGAGAAACAGAGCTAAATTGAGCGTTTCATCCTGGCCTGCAGCAGGGACGCTGTTGCCTGCTCAAGGTGCGCTCCAAATGTCTTATGGAGTACTGCTGTCACACGCCTGCCCTTTTCAATTGTCGTCTCCAATTCAAGGCAGATCTCCACGAGAGCACGCATGCCAAAAATGGAACTTGCTCCACGCAGGGCATGGGCTTCCTTGCGACATGCTTCCAACTGACCGCGCTTCAAGGCCGCTGTGAGCTGCTGATGGCGGCTGGGAGCTTCCTCCAACCAGATGTCAGCCAACTTGCGGGTTTCATCTTCGCCAATCTGCGCTGCTAGTACTGCCAGAGGATCCGCTACAGGTGCTGCCTCGAGGCCTTCCGCCCGCACGCTTGCATTCAGAAGCTGTTCCAGCGATTCGGGGGTGAAAGGTTTCGACAGATGCTCGTCCATGCCGGAAGCAATGCAGCGCTCCCTCTCCTCCGGCAGGGCATTCGCTGTCATCGCGATGATTTTGCAATGCACTCTTGTCCGGTTTCCACACTTGGTTTCCAACTGGCGGATTTTACGCGTGGCGGCATATCCGTCCATGATGGGCATCTGGCAGTCCATCAGCACGACATCAAAACGCTGCTTCTTGTAAGCGGCCACAGCCTCCATGCCATTGATGGCAACGACGGCTTTGCACCCGAGATTTTCCAACAGCAGGCAGGCCAGACGTGCATTGATGCGGTTGTCTTCAGCCACCAGCACATTGAGCCCGAGCGTCCGCCGGTGGGGCAAGGCGCTCTTTGGTCTAGACGCCAGAGCAGCAGGCCAGACAGCCGTGCGCAGGGCCTGGCGATGCAAGGGCAGTGTGACAAAGGAGGCCTCCGCAGGTGCGGCTCTGCCGGTTATGACTGCCGAACCGATGATGACCACCTGCCGCCAATTGATGCATGACTGCTTTGTCTGTGCGGCAGGAATCCATGCGACGTCAAGCACCAGCACCTCATCCGCCGCATGGCTAGCGGCCAGATGCCTGCGTACCTGGGTACGTTTCAACTCATGAAATTCCACGCCTGGCGCAGCCAGCGCATTGCGGATGCATTCCCGCATGGCAGGCGATGTGTGTGCAATAAACACCTGCCTCGTCATGCTCTGTCGCGCGACCTGTGTGTTTTGTGCGCCATGCAGCGGCACGCGGAACCAGAACTGCGATCCGCGCCCAACCACGCTTTCCACTCCGATACGCCCGTTCATCCCGTCCACCAGCTTTTTGCAAATGGCGAGTCCAAGGCCTGTGCCGCTAAAACGTCGAGACTGAGAGATGTCCAACTGACTGAATGGCTTGAACAAACGCTCATGATCCGAGTCTGAAAGACCGATCCCTGAGTCTTCCACGCGAAATTCCACCTGACCATCCACGCCTGCCACGCGAATGGTCACGTGCCCTTTGTCGGTGAATTTCACGGCGTTTCCCGCGAGGTTCAGCAGCACCTGTCGCAGGCGACCTGCATCTCCACGGATCGCCTCCGGCAGTTCGCTGTCGATGATGGCCGCCAATTCCAGCCCTTTCGTGGCGGCTTCGTTATGAAGCAGATCTACAACGCCCTCGATCAGTTCGTCCACCACCAACGGCTGCTCGCACAGTTCGATCTGGCCAGCCTCGATCTTTGCGAAGTTGAGAATGTCGTCGATGATCTTTATCAGAGCGTGGCCGCTGTGCAGCACGGCGTTCACCATTTCCGATTGTTTTGCATCGAGCTGGCTCGTCTGCAGCAGGCCAGCCATGCCGATGACGCCATTCATCGGCGTGCGGATTTCATGGCTGATCATGGCGAGGAACTCGTTTTTAGCACGGCTGGCGGCCTCCGCCTTGTCGCGTGCGGCACGCAGCTCCTCCTCGATCTGGCGGCGGCGCTGCGCCTCGCGCCGCGCGACTATCATGCTGCTCACGGCTGCGAGAAAGGGATCCAGTTCCTTGATACTTTCCTTATCGTAAACCTCCGGGCGGTTGGCCAGTCCGATGAGCCCCACCATCTCCAGCCCGTTGTAAATCGGCAGTCCCAGGAAGCTGTGAATGGGCGGGTGCCCTGGTGGAAGACCGCCGCTGCGCGGATCCTTCGCAGCATCATTCGCGATGACCACCTCCCTAGTGACCAATGCAGCGCCGAAAAGCGTTTTCAGATTGCGAAACTCCAACCCCACAGGCCCCACTGATTGCATGAAACTTCGCGTTGCCTCATCCCATGAAATGTCCGTCAGCGAATAAGAACGAAGATAGGGCTGGTCCTGCTCATCTTTCAAGACTTCAGCGATGAAGCCAAAGCTACTGCACGTGTGCCGCACGATGACATCCAGCATTTCGGTAAACACGGGACCTACCTCTGTGGTGCCGATAAAGTGCTCCTGCGCGGATCGGATGCCATTGAGTAGCTCCGCACGCCGCTTCACGGCCTTCTCTGACTGCTTGCGGTTGTGGATGTCCATCTGCGTGCCGATCATGCGCTGCGGCAGGCCTTCTTTGGTGCGGGACACGATGCAGGCCACATCCTGCACCCATTTCCATGAGCCGTCTTTGCAGCTCAGACGGTGCTCGCAGCGGTAGTCTGGCGTCTCTCCCCTGAGATACTGGTTCAGCGTTTCCATTACGAACGCAAGGTCATCCGGGTGTACACGCGAACTCCAGCTGTCCACGTGCTGAGGCCACTCTCCTGCCTCGTAACCGAGCATCTGCTGCAGCGCGTCTGTGTAGATGACAGAGCCGCTGATGATGTTCCAGTCCCACACGCCCAGCCCGTTGTTTTGCAGTGCAACCTGCCAGCGCTCATCCGTTTGCTGGAGGGTGCGCTGGGCCTCTGCCAACTCAGTGATGTCGTGCACGGTGCCAATGATTGTTCGAATATTGCCGCATGAATCCCGGCTTCCTTCTGCGCTGCTGCGGAGATGCCGCACGTCGCCATCCGGGCGGATGATGCGGTAGTTTATCGTCGTGGCCTCCCCGGTCTTCGCCACGGAATCGACGAACTGCATCACGCTATCCACATCCTCGGGATGGATGGCGCGGCGGAAAAGCTCCAAACTCACTTCCACGGAGCCGGGTTCAAAACCATAGATGCGGCACTGCTCAGCCGACCAACTGAGTGAGCCATCAACCAGGTCAACCGTCCAGTTGCCGAGATGAGAGATGCGCTGAGAATGCTCGCAGGCCTTTGCCATCAGGATCCTCTCGGTCACATCCTGCATGGTACCAACGACGCGGCAGGGCACGCTTCCGACATCATACTCAGCCGCTACCAGTGTGTGGACATGACGAATTTCTCCATCAGGACGTGTGACGCGGTAGGACAACTCCTGGCTTACACCAGTGCGTGCCACCGAATCCAAGACTTCCAGAAGCCGGGGGATGTCCTCTGCCAGCACAGATTTCCTCACATGATCCATCGTTGGAGTGAAACTGCGCGGCACGTAGCCGTAGATGCGGAAAATTTCATCTGACCACGCCAGCATGTTGGTGTGTAAATCCCATTCCCATGTGCCGATATGAGCCAGTTTTTGACCCTCGTTCATCGCACGTTCGCTTTTGCGCAGCGCCTCCTCGGCCTCCAGTCGCTTCAAAAGCAGACCGAGCAGACGGCCGATGTGATTGAGCCCATTCAGCAGGTCGGCGTCAGGGGCGTCAAGGTTCTGGCTGAAAAACTCCAGCACGCCGCACATTTGGCCATCTACATGAACTGGGATAGCAATTGCTCCCGTGATGCCGCATTCTACCGCTGCTAGGCCATGGAGAAAGTTTTCATCTTGGCGCACATCGGTGATCCAATGACTGGTGCGCGTTGCCCACACCCAGCCAGGAAGTCCCTTGCCTACGGCAAAGCAGATGTCCTGCGAGGTCTGCATGAGCGGTTTCACGTGCCCACCTTCTTGCTGCCAAGTGTTGGCAAGCTGCAAGGTTTCTCCTGTGATGCCGCGAACCCACCAATTGCCCAGTGACGACTGCAGCTGGCTTCCCAAGGCAGCAAGCATAGTGGGTATGATCTCGGTCATTTCGACTCCGCTGGAGATGACTTCGGCTGCTGTCGCTTCAAGCTGGCGGCGCATTTCATTGCGCTTGCTGCCCGACACATCAGCTTGGATCGCCATGAAATGAGTCAGACTGCCTTGAGTGTCATGAATCGGCTGTACCTCAATGTCCACCCAGTAAGGCGCTCCATCTTTGTGGTAGTTTAGGATCACCGTGCGAAAGCCCTCACCTGCGCGAACCTTGCGGCCCATGTCGCTAGCAACATGCGGATCTGTGCGCTGGCCCTGCAGGAATGATCCGGGTTTCAGGCCACGCACTTCATTGAGAGTCCATCCCGTCATGCGTTCAAAAGCATCGTTTACCCATTCGATGAGGCCATCCTTGTCGGCCAGGATCACCGCGTTGTCCGTTCTTTGCGCCACCATCGCCAGCTTACGCAACTCTTCGTTGGCGATGCGGTGCCCCTGCACCACATCCAGAAGATCCTGCGCCGAATCGTGCGGGGCAAAGTCTGCAAGGGTCAGTCCCAGGCGGTCGAGTTCATCAGACGTGTTCAACCAAGGCGCACCAAGAAAGACGTTCAGGCCCGAATCCTCCAGATGCATCACCTGACCGCGCATCAGCATTCCCGTGCCATGATGTCGCAGCAGCAAAAGCTCGCCGCAGTGCTTGTCCAGCCACTCTGCATTCAGCATCCCCTGCGGCCTCTCCAGCTTGAAGAGCCGCTCAAGCCGCGAACCGGCGGATACATCTGGCGCGATGCGCGCCAGAGAGGGGCCCGCATGCATGATACGCATCCTCCGGTTCCAAGTGAAAAGAAACGGGAACGCCTCTTCCATCTTTATCCAGGGCATGCGTGGCAGATCACGCGCGCTCATAATGCTCCGCCCTCACTCCATGCGATGTGAAACACATCATTATCCGCTCCTTGGTCCACCTGCTGTTCATGCATGATTCTCACCACGACTGCAAACATCTCTCCCAGGTCCTCCATCAGTCCGATTACAAACGCCGAAAGTCTGCGGCGATGACTTCGGTAATGCAGCCGAAGTTCTGCCGATTCTACGTCTGTCCATTCAAATTTAAATGGGTGCAGCGCGGGAAACATCATCTTGATACGCGTGTGGAAGTTCGGCTGGTTTTGCAGGACCTCTCCCAAGCTGTGACCTCCGGCCTTCAGCAACTGGCTGTAGCCATGGCGTGCGGTGTTCAGAATCCACCAGCAGTTGAAAAGATTGAGAATCTCTCCGCCCGGCCGGTTCAGCACTTCTGCGGCAGCAGCCACGAACATGCAAATGGTCTCATCTAGATCCGGCTCAGTTGAGATGAAGAGTTCGTCTTCCACACCTACCTTAGATTTCACTCGTTGCCAGGTGTCCTCCCCATGATTTGCCACCAGAAGATCCTGCAATGCTTTGTTGACCAATCCGTACATGCTGAAAAAAGAAGGCGTTGTTTTGGGTTAATTAGGTTAACCCAAGTTAAATCAAAGACTCTAAGTGTCGCATTCCTTTTTTTGGGTTACCACAATTAGGATGACTGCGTGCGGGTGCGGGACTTCACCTGGAGCCTCCACAGCCCTCGCGGACGTGGAAATGGGCAGGCAGATGACCGAGCCGCATTGAAAAACAACTCAACCCGTGACCCGCCAGCCATGGAAAATCACCCGCCCCAGCTTTGGCTTGGCCCATTTGGCTGGCATCGCTCTGACACCGGTCAGCAAAGGACTGCTGCCATCTCAAAATCCAAAGCTAGCATTCTTCAATTCAGGAACTTTACTCCTTATGGCAGCCAATAAAGAGTGCTTCTCGAGGCGTTTGTTCGATCTGCAAAACACATTGAGGAAAGGCTCATTAATCAATCTCTGAAGCACAGCCTCTGCGACATCTTTATGGTTCTCATAACCACCTTTGGATAGGCGAACAAAAAAATAATCAAAAGAGTCGACATCATGAACTCCGCACATGTATTTGTAATCGATTCTAACCCTAATACTCCTTCGTGACGAAGAAACACGACATTTAAGCAACCGCACCATCAGAAAGCATTTATTGTCGAATGGGATTCTAACAAGATAGAGAATCAACCAGATAAAAATAATGACAGAACAGCCCATTATCAGGCAAAAATCCAACCATCCACCAAGTGCGGAAACTGACCAATCCACGCCCAAAAGAGCAGTGAACTCCGTCGCTAAATCTAACAAGGATGATGCAGATATAAATCCTAACACAAGAATAAGGCCCATTTTTTAATTAACCCTACATTGCAATGACGACAACAGTCGCAGCGGGTTAACCCAAATCACCGTAAAATGGGGTCAGGGTGCAACTATTGACAAAATGCTTGAAGCGCCCTGCTGCGAACGTGAGTCCGTAGTTAAGGCGACTGGATCGAAACAAGGTGCTGGGCCGGTTGCCGAAAGTGTAGATGAGTTTTTTTCAGGGGTGCGCAGTAACAGTTTTTTGTCAATAATTGCACCCTGACCCCATTTCCCAAAGGGCGAGCCGTTGTCCATGCGTATGATCTCAGGTAGGCCGTGCGTGCGAAACAGGTTCGTGTCCACCTCTGCGTGGCTTGTGGCAGCGCCTGCACGCTGAGGAGGTAGCGGCTGAACAAATCGGTCACCGTCAATGCGTCGCAGCGCTCTTGATCCTGCGTGTAGAACCAGCCTTTGAAGTCCGTGGCCCAGACGTGGTTGGGGCGCAGCGCCTGAGTCAAATCACCACGCTTGACTTCGAAAGCACCGGGTCGCCTGCGCCGTGCCTCAATGAGGCCGTTGCGCTTCAAAATCTCACCCAGCGTGCTGATGGCGGGCGGCGTTTCCAACGAGTGTTTGCGTTCCAGCGCGGCTCTGATCTTCTTCGACCCCCAGGTCGGATGCAAGCGTCGTTCAGAGACCACGATGCGCTCGATCGCTTTACTGGTGCGCAGAGGGACCGAGTGCGGGGCCCGGCTGCCATCAGCCAGCGCTGTAGCGCCGCCCTCGGCATGCCGCACCAGCCACTTGTGACCGCACTTGCGGCTGATGCCAAACTCCAAGCACAGCTCGCTCACACTGAACCTCCCGCTGTTGGCGAAGGGAAAATGGGGTCAGGGTGCAACTATTGACAGAACGCTTGCAGCGCCCTGATGCGAACATGGGCTGTAGTTAAGGCGCCTGGATCGAAGCAAGGTGATGGGCCTGTTGCCGAAGGAGTTAAAGCGCATTTTTCAGGGGCGCGAAGTGGCAGTTTTTGTCAATAGTTGCACCCTGCCCCCATTTCCCCGTACTCCGAACACCACGGCTTCCGGCCGCTCAGGGGGCGTCACGATCGTGACTGACTCCAGCACGCTTTCCAGCCCTGCAATCTCCGCCTCGTCTGCGCCTGCGCCTTTCAGGTCGGCGAGTCGCTGCCGCAAGGTCTGCGCCCCTCCCTCCGTGATATAATTCACCGCCCCCGGTGGCAAACCGGAGGCCGAGCGCCGGTGCGTGATGCGCTCTGGAATATCGATATCCTCTTTGACGAAGGCACTGCTCATAGGGGTGTCGGCGGCGAGACCATGGGGAGATCGAATCTGAACGCGCCTCCGCGTCTGACATAACCAGAGCGTGAGAACCTTTGCCTCAGGGATTCCCAGACAACATCGAAAGAAAGCCCCGTCAGGAACGGCCCCGGTTGAAGACAGTCAGCGTATGTCATGAGCACACTTCGTGTACCGCCTCTCGCCTGCCATTAGTCGGGCACGTCCTTCGTCTCGCTTTGTTTGATCAACGCGGCCTGTCTTTCCAACGCCTCATGTCTTGCCTGCTTACGGTGACAGATCGTGCGAAGCACCCAGATGATAAACAAAAGGAAGGCGAAAATGAGTTCTGAATTATTATGCACTCCCGATCCTACCCAACCTCGGTTGGATTCGCAACTCATGGGGCAAAGGCGGGCTTAAATGGGAGCCAAGCCGGAGACGGGATCAAAGCCACGCCTGCCAGGCTTCGCCCGCTCACAGCCCGTTCCTGCGACAGCCATCTTACTCTTCAAATCCGGGGTCACTTGGTCATGCTCCTGGCAGATCAAAATTTCTGCATCGGCCGCAAAGAAGGCGGGGTTTTCTTCTTCATCAATTCGATCTCGTAACCATTGAGCTTCTTCTCTTCATTCTTCTTCTCGGGCACTTGCGCAGAGACTTTCGCGGGTTGGATGACACCGCCAGGTATCGGCATGGGATTGAGGCCGGAGCCATCGACAGGTTTGGGTATGGGGCCGGGAACCGACGGAAAATGGGGTCAGGGTGCAACTATTGACAGAACGCTTGCAGCTTCTTGATGCGAACATGGGCTGTAGTTAAGGCGCCTGGATCGAAGCAAGGTGCTGGGCCTGTTGTCGAAGGAGTTAAAGAGCATTTTTTAGGGGTGCGAAGTGGCAGTTTTTGTCAATAGTTGCACCCTGACCCCATTTCTTGCTCAGCTCGATCCACATCCCTCTCCTGCCATTGATTGAACCAATCTTTGGCCGCAGGATCTTGCCCGGGAACAACAGCACCGCTCTTTTTCGGCACAATGAGTTCAGGCCCAATCTCCCCAACCACGTAGGGTTTGCCAGCCTCCACGGGGCCTCCATCCGCACGACCGGGCAGTTGCTTTCCTCGCAGGCAGCCGACAGCATTGACCGGTGGCTTGCGCGCCTCAAAAAAGCGGCTTTTAGACGCGTTGGCCATCCTCTTGGCCGAGTCCACCCTGCTACAGGGTTCTGCGGAGGCTTGCTGAGAAGCATCTGAGGCTTAGTGCCGTCGCATCTGCGCGTACGCTTCAGCGGGGGGCTGCCGCGGCGTCAAAAAGAGTGGCCGTGGCTGACATTGTACTTCCTTTGCCTTCTTAAGAGCAGCAACGGAGATGGCATGATTCGGCACCACGGTGCCGCCCTGCTTGGGCACGATGATCTCCGGACCCTCCTCACCCACGAGGTAGGGCTTGCCAGCCTGCACCGGCCCGCCTTTCGCACGTGCCTTCACTTTCGTGCTTGGATACCGAGCGTCATATTGTTGTTTTTTTTCAGGCTCTGTCAGATTCTGCTGCCCGCCCTGCCCCAAGGTTCCAGCACTGCCAAACGGCTGCGTACTCCCGCCCAGGGTGCCAGTGCCCGGCATTCCCAGAACGCTGGGTGCCGGTGCATTCGGCTGCTTAACTCCGAGCGGTGAAGGTGCTGGAGCCGTCGTAGTGGAAGACACGGATGGCACGGGCAGCGGAGATGAACCAATCACCGCAGGCACCAGCGGCTTCGGCATTTCCATCCCCTTCAAAGGGTTGCTGCCGAACTGCTCTGTGCCGGTCTTGATCGTACCATCCAGCCCCCCTGTCGCAGCCAGGGGCTGCGGCTGCACGGGAGGTGTCTTCTTCGGTGGCACCGGGACCATCTTGTAGCCACCCAGGCCATCCGGCACCTGATCAAATTTAGTCGCATTGGGGTTCTTGGAGATGCCGCCCTGCTCATCCATGATCTGCCCCGAATTCGCCGCATTGAATTTCGCACGCGCGGCGTCAAACGTCCCGTTCGCCTTCGCCTTCGCATTCGCCACATTGCCCTGCCGCTGCGCATACGCATCCTGCGGCGTCGGGCGCGGCGTCATCAGCCTGGATCCCCGCTGACTCAGCGAACCCGTGGCCGTGCCAAATGTGGACGACACCGGCGAGGCGCTGCCGTCACGGTTGATCGTCCCCACACGGATCGCCGTGCGCCCGGTGCCCGGTCCCGTGCCAGGCATGTAGATGTTGTTGCGTGGCCGCGCATCGATCCGGCCCGGCCTCTTGCCGAAGCCTGCGGCGTTCTTTTCCTTCATCTGCTCCAGTTCCTCCGGGCTAAACTGAGCCACCGGCTGGGTCAGCGACCCCGTCGCCGTGCCAAACGTGGGCGTCACAGGCGAGGTGCTGCCGTCACGATTGATCGTTTTCGTTCGCCTCGCCGCCATCCCCGTGCCCTGCCCCGTGTCAGAATCATACACGTTGTTGCGCGGGCGGGCTTTGATCCGCTTTTGCTGCTGCTCTTTTTGCCGGGTTTCTTCGTCGTCGTCAGACTGCATGTATTGAGAGGCCATGAGACACCCTTGGGTCCGGTTTTTTGAATGCAAGGACTTTGGTAGTTTTTTCTGGTATCTTTCGGTATTCTTTCATCCGGATGCCATCGCATTCCACCCTCCGCATGCGCCGGCCACGCCCCGCCATCGCGCCAGACTCCGCAGCCATAAGCTCCGGCCCTATTCACTTTTCGCCCCATCCCCTCCTCGACAAACAGCGCCGCAGTTCAATACTCCCCTCCCCTCTCTCTCCATGAAAAAAGCCGACCCCGACTCACTGCCGCCCACCTCCGCCAAAACCATGGCGCTGCTCGTCCTCCTCCTCATCGGCCTCATCATCGCCACGGCCAAAGCCTCCCTCTATCCCTCGCAGCCCGCCACGTGGGAGCAACTTCACAATCCTCGCGCCAATTCCCTTGCCGACACCAACCGCATCCTCACCGAGAGCGGCGCCATCATCGAAGCCTTCAAAGCCTCCCAGGCCACGAGCACCGAGACCTGGAACATGAAGCACCGCACCGGCACCTGGACCATCCTCGTACGCTACACAAAATCCCCCGCAGGCGATGCCGTCCAGTCCATCCAGATCCGCCGCGAAATCTCCCACCTCCCCAGCTTCACCCGCACCTGGGACTACCCTGAACCATCCGCCTCTGCAGTGCTGCCCGTCCCTGCCACCACCACGCCAGCCCAATAGCTCCAGCCGCAGCAGCGCACATCAGTTCTATCAGAACCATGCATGAGTTGGCCGAAAAAAGGGAAAGAAGTGAAAAAAGTGAAAAATTTTCAATCTCATTTTTTTTCAACTCTTTCCTCTTTTTCGGCCATTCCTTCCGGCGAAAGCCTTTCACGCCCTCACCCGCCGGTAATCCACCGGCCTCCGCCTCCGCCGCTTCGCCACGCTTGTACAGCGTCGCATTGCCCTTGCAGCGGTAGGCCATCGCCAGGCCCAGCACATCGTCATCGTGGCAGCCGCTGCGTGCCTCCTCGCGGCCGTTCTTGCTCCACATGAAGTTCTTGCACTCCGCCAAAATATGCGGGCAGAAGACATCCAGCGTCTCATTGTGAAACGCCAGCGCCAGACTGTCGATCACATCGCGCCGCTGGTCCCGGTCCTTCAGCTTCCAGCCCAGCATGAAGTTCTGCTTCTCGCGGTCATACGGGTCCACCACCTGCCGTTTGTATAGCGGCACCCCCGCATCCTTCAGCCGCTCCAGCACATGCAGGCCCATGTTCACCTCCAGCACCACCAGCGCCCCGCCGTAATACTCTGACAGCAGCGCGATGTAGTCCGCCGTCAGCAGCGTCGTCCCCGTAAAAGGCGGCCGCACCCGCGCCACCACCGCATCCTTGTAGCACGCCCCGCCCGCCTCCTGGTACTCCGTGCGCAGCACACCGATCGAGTGCCGGTCCGGGTCCCCGCTCGCCGCCTGGTCCTCCCCCGTCATCGGGTCACACCACACGATGTAGCTGCACCCCACCTGCGGTCTTTCCCATAGGTGGAAGCTGCCAAAGCCGCTCGCATCCATCTGAAACTCCACCCCGTCTCCCACCGTCACCAGAGAGCCCACCTCCGGCTCGTGCAGGCGCGATGCCAGCTCCATCCGCCGCAGCGCCGCCACATTGAAGCGCGGCCTCCCTGAAGACAGAAAGCAGCTCACCTCATCCTCCGGATAAAACTCATCAAACGTGTCCTCCGAGCCCGAGCACTCCGACTCCATGATCGCCCGCCGCCACGCCATCTGCTCATACGTCCACCCATACCTCCGGCGACCGTTCGCCTCACGCGGCGTCATCGACGCGTCGATCTTCGCCCGCATCGTCCCCGTCACCGGCTTCGCATTCTCCGCAAACTCAAACCACGCCGCAAACACCTTCACCCACCCGTTCCCCGGCGCCGCATCCCCCGCACTCCACGCCTTGAGAAAATCATCCAAAGACAGCGCCCCCTGCCACGTCTCATAGTGCCAGCCGCTCGCCCCATCCGGCGTGCTCTCCGCGATCGCCAGCCCCGCATCATTCAGCGAAGGCAAAATGGACGCCATGATCTTCCGGTCATCCTTCACCCCGCCGCGCGGATACTTCGCGCTCTCGCTAAACAGCACCGCCTGCCTCGGCTTCGAGATCCCCGGATTCATCGACTCCGCACTCGTGATCGTCGCCGTGCTCCCGTTCGCCCACTTCATCCGCCGCTCACGCGGCACCAGCGCATTGTGCCAGGGGAAGCGGTCATTCTCACTGAAGGTCCGTATCCTCTCCAGGATGCCCTGGCTGTTCGCGCTGATGTTCGCCAAAATCAGCGCATCCGTGTTGCGCTGCTGGCACAAATGGTAAATCACCTCCACGCTGAAAGTCGTCCCACCGCACTGACGGATCTTCGTCACGATCACGCGGATCGCCGGAATCCCCAGCGCCGTCAGCACCTCCACCGCCTCCGCCATCCGTCGCTGCAGCACATTCGCTCGTGGCGTCTCCAGCTTCTTCGTCGTCGCGTTTTGCACCTTCGTGCAGGTCTCGAAATGAACCAGCGGCGAATGCGCCACCAGGTGAAAGTCAGCATCGTTCATAGTGTAACCCAAACCCTTGGGTCCGAATTTCAAACCTCAAGCAATTTCTTCACCTTCCTGTCTTTTTACATCATCTAATACCACATGATGTTTTTTTCCATCCACTCAAAAAAACCATTTTATGCCCCCCCCCCAACCTTAAATCACCCCGCCGCCTGGCCACCCCGCCACCTGACCACCCTGCCAACAATCCTGTTAATCATGCCATCCTGTTAATCATGCCATCCTGTTAATCATGCCATCCTGTTAATCCTGTCCATCCGCCCCGCAACCACTCCACCGCTCGCATTCGCCCCTTTTCACCTTTCACCTAATCCCACTCCCCACTTGCCCCCAACCAAACCCCGCGCACACTCCCCGCATGAAGCCCCTCCTTCTCACCCTGCTGCTGCTCACCTCAGCCGCCCAAGCGGACCAATGGCTGGTGAATGGCCGCACCTACAAAGGCACGATCCACAAATTCAACGCCGACCGCACCCTCATCTGGGTCACCTCCGACTGGGACAACTACGGCGGCAGTTGGATCAAAGTCACCGAGCTCGACCCCGCCACCCGCGTCCGGCTCCATGTCGCCACGCCGCATGAAGAGGAGATCGTGCAGGCCCAGATGGAGCAGCAGCAGAAAATGGAAGCCGAGGCCGCAGCCCAGGCCGAGAAACGCGCCATCGAAAACCGCGCCGCCCGCATCGAAGAAGAAAAGCTCGCCATCGAGCGCGGGAAACTCGAACTCCAGCGCCAGCAGGAAGCCCGCCACCTGGAAGAAATGCGCCGCCGCGCCCAGCGCGCGCAGTCCCCGCAGGTCATCATCGTCCCCATCTTCCCTGCCCCCCAAGGCAATACACAAAATATCCCCACTGGCGTCCCCCAAGTTCCGCGTGTGCCCCGTGTACCGCAGGTCCGCCCGGTGCAGCCGATCATCATCCGGTACAACTAAGGCCCCGGCTTCAGCGCAGTTGCCACAGCTGCCAGCCCCCCCTTGATGAAACACGCGCACCCTCTCGCAAGACGAAAATAACAGCAGCCTTTGGAAAGAGCGCCCCCCCCCTTTGGAGCCAGGGGATGTTCCGATTTGCCGCAGTGGGGCGGAGAGGCAGAGGGGGCAGCGTTTGGATTTCAACCGCTGCCTGACGCTGATACAGAACCCGGAATTCTGATTGCATTCATCAGCGTCATGTCAGCGGTTAAAAATCCCTGTTCAAGGTTCAGTGGAATCCTACAATCGGCACCATATTCCACTACCACCCGCCCACCATTCTGTGTTTAATAAACACCGCACCGCATGCTGGCCCCGGCCGCACATTGCGCGCACTCATTAGCCATTTCCCACCCACCTCATGAAACACCTGCTGTCCGCCCTGCTCACCTCCTGCCTTCTGATCTCCTGCGCCTCCAAGGATCTTGAGCGCTGCGCCCCTGGCACACCCGCCATCCAAGTGGCACAGGCCGTCGAATGCACCCACAAAGACGGCAAAGTCACCCTACCAGCCGGCATCTACCAGCCCGAGGCGCAGTCCTCCCAAGGCATCTACTACGTCGCCCCGGAGCGCCTGAAGACCTCCGGCATCATTCGCCAAGGCCATGAACGCGGCGGCCTCTTCATCGCCAACGAAGGCTGGGAGTGGATCTGGATTGGCCACCCCGGCTTTGAAGTGGACGAAAACAAAACTTCCATCCTCAAAAAGCGCGGCATCCTCATGCCCACCTGCTACAAATTCGAGCCCTACGTGAATTACACCAAGGTGAAGACCCGCTAAGACTCGCGATTCTCGGTTCATCGTTCCCAGTTCCCTCCGCGCCTTCGCAGCAGCTCGTTCGGGATTTTCGTCCTCGTCCTCGATCCTAACGCGAAAATTCGCCAAGGCGCTTTCGGGCCACCCAACGCCTGTTCTGGAAGCTTCATTCGCGGCCACATCTGGAAGTCTCCCGCCTCATGAATCCAGACGCCGACAGCCCCTCCCCGGATTCCACCGAGTCCCAGCCAGCTTCACCGCCCAAGAGCAGCACAGCAGGGCGCTCGGGGTGGAACACATTGCTGCAGGACATGAAATCCTGCTTCATCATTCTTCTAGTCCTGGTGAACCTCGCTCTCGGAGGAATCGCCTTGTTCGCCTATCGGATGTTTCACCCTTCACAGGTACGCAGCCTGGACGCCTACCCCAAATACTTCGCCAAGTTTCACCGCACCTGGGCACCCCACTTCCCAGCGGAGATCCCAGCAGATGCGACCCTCAAAAAATTTTGCTACTTCCCCGGTGTGTGGAACGGTCATTGGTACATGCAGCTGCGGCTCCAGCGCCCGGCGGAGCAGATCCGTTCGCTGTACAGCCAGTGTGTGGCGCAGCGCACTCTCTCCTTTCGCGGCGGCAGCCACAAAGAGCACTCGCTCCAGGCCGATGGCATGGCCACCACCTTCTTCTACACCGGTGACGAACCCGCCGGAACCCCAAGCCCGCCCTTTCCTCCGGACTATGAGATCATGGTATTTGACCCCATTCTGACGCCCGCACAGAAACAGCAGCACCATTCCTATCTCTTCTGTCATGGCGTGGCTGTCAGCCTCCAGAGAAATGAAATCGTCTACTGGTCAGCCGTATGGTGAGTTCTTATCTCCCCCATGCTCCCGATAGACATTCCGGCAACCTCCGCGGCTGCAAACCGGCCCCCTCACTTCCCCTGCCGCTGAATCCGCGCCGGCACATCATTGATGCTGAAGCCCGCCTCTCTCAGCGCGTCCCACACCTTCACCAGATTCCCCAGCGCCGCCGTCGTATCCGCCTGCAGCTCCAGCTTCAGCCCGGGCGTCGCTTCCTTCAGCGAAGTGATCGCCGCCGCCAGCTGCTCCAGCTCCACCGGCTTGCCATCAAGAAACACATGCTGCTGCTCGTCGATGCTGATCGCCACGCGCACCTCCGTCGTCGTCGCCTCACCCCCGAGAGTTTTCGACTCCGGCAGCGTGATCTTCACCTGCGTGTTATCCTTTCGGAACGTCGTCGTCGCGACAAAGAAGATCAGCAAAATCACCATGATGTCGATCAGCGACACAATGGGGATCGTCGGTACCGGGCGGCGTTTGGGGCGCAAATTCATGGCTAGGGGTCGTGAAATCTGACCTCGTTCAGTTCGACGGACGCTGCACTTCAAAGTGCTGGTAAAAGTGCTGGATCGTCTCCTGCATGATCGACTCCACCCGCACCGCCAGCGCATCCAGCCGCCGCGAAAAATACGTGTGCAGCAGCACCGACGGCACCGCCACAAACAAGCCCGCGATCGTGCAGCGCAGCGCCACGCCGATCTCATGCGCCACCACCGAAGTGTCCGGCCCACCCCCCGTGCCAAAGGCCGAGAACATCCCCACCAGCCCCACCGTCGTTCCCAGCAGCCCCAGCAGCGGCGCCACGGACACCATCACCTCCAGCAGCGGGATGCCGCTCTCCAGCCGGTGGATCTCCTCGCGCGCCTTGATCGCACACGCATCATGGCACTCCTGCTTGCTCGTGAAGGCACCGCTGATCGCCATGCTGCCCAGCCGCGAAAGCATCGAGCCATCATGCACCAGAAACTCCTGCAGCGGCCGGATGTCCCCCTTCAGCGCATAGCTCGGGATCGCCCTCAGCTGGCTCACCACCGCGCTCGGCATGATCACCTGCTCCCGCAGTTGCAGCCACGCCAAAATCGAAGCCCCGATGGCCGACATCGAACAGATGACAATGAGCCCCATGACAAATCCCCCGGTGGATAAAAAATCATAAACCAGCTGCAGCGCTGAAGGCGCAGCCTTTTCAGTGGCGTCAGCTGCGACGGCGGCCGCCGCAAGCATGGGAGTGGCAGAGGCGAGGAGGTCAGTAAATAAGGGCATCATATTGAATTTTCAGGCGCTCCCGGTCTTCTACCGGGAGCAAAGGGATCACGTCAGCAGGCATCGGTGGTATTTCAGCATCCTTGATCGCCTGCAAAGTAATTTCGGTGAGAAGCGGATGGGATTCCTTGTCATTGACGACGCGCAGTCCCTCCACCTTGCCCTTCTTGTTGACGTAAAAAACGAGCTGCAGTTGTCCCGGCTTCGCGTCATCACGCCGCAGGTGCAGGTAACTGTCCCAATTCTTTTCCACCTGCCCCGTCACCAGTCGGTAGTAGCGCCCCAGTGGCGTAATCGCAGCATCCTCGGAAGACTTGCCGCGTTTCGAATTCGCCCCCTTCGTCTGCGTCGTGCCCGTGAAGGGGTCTTGGGTACGCCTCACAGGCTCTTCGTCCGACACAGGCAGAGCTTTGGGAATGGGCTTCTCCGGCGGAGCGGCGGAGGCAGAGAGCATGCCCGCAAGACTCATCACGACCAGCAGCCGAACCTCCCTCGGATTGACCACCCGCGCCTCAAGCCTTCGCCTCGCCAGCATCGTCACCGCGAAGGCAAAGCAAGCGCACAGCATGTTCAGCCCCATCAAAAAAACTTCGGCCGCAGGCAGGTCAGTAAATGAGAGCATCGTAGTCGATTTTCAGGCGCTCCTGGTCATTCATCGGGAGTGAAGGGAGCACATTGGCAGGCATCGGCGGGATCTCCGCATCTTGGATCGCTCGCACCGTCAGTTCGGTCAGGATCGGGTTGGACTCCTTGGCATTCACGACCCGCAGGCCCTCCACCTTGCCCTTTTTGTTGACGTAAAAAACAATTTTGAGGTATCCCGGCGTCGCGCCGTCACGCCGCAGGTGCAGGTAAACGTGCCACTTCTTTTCCACCTGCCCCGTCACCTGCCGGTAGTAGCGCCCCAGCGGTGTGTCTGCCGCATCCACGGAGGCCACCTTGCCGCGATTCGAAATGCTACCCTTCGTCTCCTGCTTGCGCGTGAAGGGCGTGTAGGCGTTCGGGTCCTGGTTCTTCGTCGTCCGCGTCACCGCCTCATCTTCCACCACCGGCAGCGCCTTGGGGATGGGCTTTTCCTGCGGAGTCGGTGGGGGCATTTCCTCCGCCGTTTCCAGTTTTTTTGGCACCGGTTTGGTTGTCGGCGGCGTGTCAGGCATCTTCTCCATCGTCTCAGGCTTCCGCACCTCCAGCGGCAGAAGGTTCTTGTCCACCTTCGCCAGCTCCTTGTCCGCCTCCTCCATCATCTTTGTCAGCGGCGTCTTGTCAGGCTCCACCTTGGCCATCTTCTGCGTGTCCGCTGGCGTCTCCTTTTCGGGCTTCTCCGTTTCAGGCTTCGGCGTCTCCGGCGTCAGTTCCATCGGCATGGGTGGCGGCGGCGGCGCGGCATCCTTCGGCTTCAGGATCGAAGGCGGTGTCGGCGGGCTGGGCGGCTCTGTCGTCTTCGGTGCCAGCATCGCCACCTCCGGCGGCTGCGTCATCGGCCGCGCATCGTCCTTCAGATCTCCATCCTTAAAATCCCGGTCCGCCAGCTCACGCGTCGGGAGTTTCAGCCCGTCCATGGAGGGCATGGGCTCCGTCGCGTCGGGAGACGGAGCTTTCACCGTCGCCGCAAGAGTGTTCCGGTCCGCGATGAACGCCGGATTCTTCGGCGCCGTGTCCGAGCCCTCATTCTGCGAAGTGCGGATGTAGATCTGCGGCTTCGGCTTTGGAGGTGGCGGCGGCGGCAGAAACTGATCCGGAAACAGCAGCACCTCCTCCTCCTTTTCCTCCACCTTGGGCGGTTGGTTGGCCTCCAGCCACAGCTTGTGGGCAGCCTCGTTCGCAAACATCAACGTCAGCAGCACCAGCAAAATCGCATGCACCACCACCGTTCCGGTGATGGCAATGCGCAGATTGCTGCTGCGTCGTTGGTCGATGGGATAAAAGTCAGTCACAAAGCAGAGCGAACGTGGGAGCCCCTCCCCTTTAATAGTGCTCTTACGGCACTCAGAATCAAATGCTCATTGCCGTGCCGGAAAGCGTCGGCCACGCACCCATCCATACCCCTGACCCATACCTCAGGCACTGAATCACCATGGACACCCACTGCCCAGAGCTTAGCATTCATGCAGGAGGTCAAGAATATGCATCGATACAAGATTCATTTCAGGGTCGGAGGTTCGTCATTCAAGGAAGCTGACCGTTGCACACTCGACGGCGATTTGGTCTGTCTTTATCGTGGCGACGCCCTGATGGCTGTCTTTCCACGCCGCATGGTGACCCGCATCGAGGAGCAACCTCCAGCCGACCTTGCCCCCGCTGGCGATCCACTCCTCTCCTGGATGAACGTCCTGGCCAAGGAACCGCCAGGCCCGCCGACCTCGCCATAATTCTACTTTGGTAACTTTTCATGGCGTTCATGAAAAGCATCGTAAAATTTTAACCTCAGCCTCAGGCATTCGTGTCAATCCGTGTAATCCGTGGTCAAACACTCTGGGAAAACTAGCTTTGGCAGCCAGCAATTGGAACTTACCAAAGTAGAAATAAGCTCCCCCTCGCAGGGCATCCACCTGCACGGCCAGCCACTCATTGGCCCCGCCACTGACCGCTCAGGGAACACCTGATACAGTGCTCCGGGCACGCATTTCGCAAATCTGTGCGATGAAAGCACGTCATGAAACCCTCCGCCGATCCTCTTGTCTTGAAGCAAAGTCCTTTCATTGGCGATCCGCATCCCAAGTCACCCCAGTGGCGCGCCGTCAACATCCGGCTCCTCGACAACGCCGACGTTGAAGGCAAGGTCATTTACATGGGGCCGCAGTACGGCAAAGTGGTGGAGACCTTCGTGCTGAAAGCAGCCGCCTGAGCCAGCTTGTCCGGTGTGAGGGTGGCAGACGCAAAAGTCGTCGTCCTACTCGTCCTCGATCCTCCCGCTCCGCAGCAAGCAAGCACCGCAGCACACCGCTCACGGCTTCCCCGCCACCGCAGCCTCATTTCGCCGGTTCAAAAACGGGCGACTGCTCACCACCTCCAGCACCGCTGCCGAAAACCTCCCGCTGTTCCGCCTCAGCGCAGCCTGCATCTGCAAAAGAAGCGCCCTGTCGCTGAGCATCGTCTGGCGGCCCAGCGCGTAGCCGAGCAGCTTGCGGCAAAACTGCGCGTTAAAGCTGCCCTCGTTCTTCTTCAGGTAGTCACGCAGACCGGCAAGGCCCTGCACCTGCGTCCCATCCTTGAGCACACCCGTGTCGTCGATCTTGCCCCCCGCTTCATCCGCCTTGCGAAAGCGACCGATGGGATCAAACCCTTCCAAAGCGAAGCCCAACGGATCAATCCGGTCATGGCACACCGCGCAGGCCTTGTCAGCGCGGTGCTGCATCAGTGCCTCACGCAACGACGCCGGCTTCACCGCACTGTCTGGCAGCTTCGGCACATTCGGCGGCGGCGGTGGCGAGTTGAACCCAAGCACCACCTGATACAGGTAGTCACCGCGCAACACCGGGCTGGTGCGGTTCGGCCGCGAAGTCTTCGTCAAAACAGCCCCCATGCCCAGCAGCCCACCCCGCTGCTGCTGCGCCACCTTGACCTCGCGAAACTCCTCGCCCGTCACGCCCGGAACACCGTAAAATTTCGCCAGCCGCTCATTGAGGAATGAGTAATCGCCACCCAAAATGTCACCGACACTACGGTCCTCACGCACCAGATGCGCGAAGAACTCCGTGACCTCGCGCTGCATATCCCGGCGCACTTCAGCCGTGAACTCGGGGTACCTTTTCTCATCCACCGTGCTCGCCTCATCGAACCCGCTGAACTTCAGCCACTGCCCGGCAAATTCCTTTGCCAGCGCCTTCGCTTTCACATCACGCAGCATGCGCAGCGTCTGCGCGTCCAGCACTTCCGGCTTCAAGAGACTGCCATCCTCCGCGCACCTGCGCAGTTCCTCATCCGGCTGCGAAGCCCACAGGAAATAGCTCAGGCGCGAGGCCACCTCATGCACGCTGAGCCGCACATCCTCCCCTGCCGCAGCCATGGCGGGAAGAGTTTCCGCTTTGAACAAAAAATTTGGCGACACCAGCACCCGCACGATCACCTCCCGCGCGGCAGATTCGCGATCACGCCCCTGCCCGCGCACGTCAAAATACAGCGCCTCCAGCTTCCGCCCCTCATCCTCGCCCAGCGGCCGGCGCCACGCCCTCCGCGCAAACTCGCGCAGGTGCCGCAGCAGCGCGCCATCGTATTCCGCCTCCTGCTCCTTGTTGAGGGTCGGGCTAGCCACCAGGCTCCAGTCCTTCCTCATCTGCGCCAGGTCATTTTTTTCCTTCGCGCCCAGCAACTCCCCGAGCTGCTCGTCATTGAAATAATACACCCCGAGACCCGGCGAGTTGCGGTAGATGTTTTCCGCGATGATCTGCAGCCTTCGCTCCAGCATATCCGGAAAAGCCTGCTCCATTGAGATGAACTCGCCCATCGTCCGCATCGCCGCCGGCGTGCCACGTTTCCAAACCGTCAGCACCCCCGGCATCACCTGCGTCACATCACGCGGCTTCTCCGTCGCAATCGTCCACTGCAGGGTGGCCTCCTCCACCTCGGGGTTTTCCATGTCCAGCCGCGTGTCCACCTTCAGCCAGTGCGCCCCCTCAGGCAGCGGCAAGGCGCACACCGTGGGAGCCGCAAAGGCCAGCGTATTCGACGCGATCTTCCGCCCCGGCAGCGGATGCCTGCCATAAGCCGCACGCATCTTTTCCAGCTCGCCGATCCGGGCCCTCACCGCATCAAGATCCACCGGCGCAGGGCTCGCCGCAGCCTGCCGGCGCTTTTCCTCCAGCGTCCTGTTCAGCCACTCGAAGTAGTTCAGCTTCTGCGCCCCCACACTCACCTCAATGGCAGTCACCAGCGCGATGTCGCCCTTGCTCCCATCGCCAATGTCCCCAAAGCAAAGATACGCCTGCTTTTTGCCGCCCACCGCAGCCTGCATCGGGTACGGCTGGATGCCATCGCTGTCCTGCTGGTGGCGCTGCACGCCCTCTCCGGGCTTCTTCGGATTGTTCCATGAAAGCAGATCCGCCTGAATGGCCTTGATCCGCTCATGCGCCACCGTTTCATCCGCAGGCAGCGCCCGCCAGGCCACACGCGTGAGGTCCAGAAAGCGCGACTTCGGCTCCGTGTTGTTCAGGTGCTTCCACCAGTTCGCCAGAAAATGCCCATCCAGATTCCCCTCCCGCGCCAGTTGCTCCAGCGGCACTTTTTGATGCCGGTGCCGCCAGCACGCCAGCATGTAGTCCGCCTCACGCTTGTCATCAAAATCCTTCGGCAGATGCGGTGCCGCCTTCTGCTGATACCACACATACAGCCCCTGCTGCGCCTGCGTCTTCACCTGCTCCGGCCCGCGCAGGCCGATGCGCTGCGCATGAAAGACGATGCCCGTGCCCGGCATCACCGTCGCGTGGTCCGCCAGCGCCCGCGCCGCAGAGAAATACTTGCCCACCGCCGCCGGACTCGTGAACAGCACATCACCCGTATTGCTAAAACCCTCGCCACCGCCGCCGTCCGTTTGAAACTCCCGCGCCAGCCCAAACTCGTGGCCCGTCAGATCACGGATCGTGTAATCATACTCCGCATTCGTCAGCCGCCGCATCGTCACCGGTCCGGGATCACCCGACTTCGCCTCCGCCAGCGCATCCAGTGACTGCGTGACCCAGCCCGTGATCGCCGCCTGCTCTTCCGCCGTCAGCGCCTTGGCCTTCTTCGGCGGCATGTCCCCCGCTTCGATGGAGTCCTTCACCTTCGTCCAGATTTCATACTCGGCCGCCAGCAGCGGATCCGCCGCCAGCCGCTTCAAATCCACCTCCCCCTTCGTCTTTTCACCCCCATGGCAGGCATAGCACTTCGCCGCCAGCAACGCCTCCACCGACTTCCATTCCGCCGCAGCGTTGGAAATCGACACGGCAGCAAAAAAGCCAGCCAGGCTCACAAGGCGAAAACTCAGGTTCATGGTCGAAAGGTCGAACGCAAACCCTACACAAGAAAACCCACCCCCGCACACCCGAATTCCCCGCCCTCCCCATCATCCGCCACTTCCTCGAACTCCTCATCTTCCCCCCTTCGCACGGGACCTCCAATAACAAAGCGCCCCACCCAGCTACCCTCAGTCCTCAAGGACAGATCCGTCCCATTCCATTGCCCACACATTCCCTTGCAAAAAAGTGCGTGCCCGCAAAAGCCCCCACTCCCGCGCCAAAAAAAAGAGGGCTCCCAGTCTCCCGGAAGCCCCCTCTTTTAAAAAACTCAGATCACTTCGCCATCGCCTTAAACGCAATCGGGATGATCAGAATCGCCAGGATGTTCACCACCTTGATCATCGGATTCACCGCCGGGCCCGCCGTGTCCTTGTAGGGATCACCCACCGTATCGCCCGTCACCGCCGCCTGATGCGCAAAGCTGCCCTTGCCGCCGTGGTTGCCTTCTTCGATGAACTTCTTCGCATTGTCCCACGCGCCACCCGCGCTCGTCATCGAAATGCCCACAAACAGACCCGTCACGATCGTGCCGATCAGCACCCCGCCCAGCGCCTCCATGCCCAGGAACGACACCACGATCACAAAGATCAGCGGCAGCAGCGCCGGCACAATCATCTGGCCCAGCGCCGCCTTCGTCACGATGTCCACGCACTGCGCATAGTCCGGCGTTTCCGTCCCCGTCAGGATGCCCGGCTTCGCCGTGATCTGACGGCGCACCTCACGCACCACCGCACCCGCCGCACTGCCCACCGCGCTCATGCAGAAAGACGTGAACAGGAACGGCAGCAGCCCGCCGATGAACATGCCGATCACCACGCGGTGATCCATCAAATCAAACGCCACCTTGTGACCCACAAAGGCCTGCAAATCTTCCACATACGAGCCAAACAGCACCATCGCCGCCAGCCCTGCGCTCGCGATTGCATAGCCCTTCGTCACCGCCTTCATCGTATTGCCCACGGCATCCAGTTCATCCGTGATCTTGCGCACGCTCTCCGGCAGCCCCGCCATCACCGCAATGCCGCCCGCGTTGTCCGTGATCGGCCCAAACGCATCCAGTGAAATGATGATCCCCGACAGCGACAGCATGGACACCACCGCAATCGCGATGCCATACAGCCCCGCCATGTCAAAGCAGGCCCAGATCGCCGCCGCGATGGCCAGCACCGGCAGCAGCGTCGCCTGATTCCCGATGCTGATCCCCGCGATGATGTTCGTCGCCGGACCCGTCTCAGAAGCCTTCGCAATCAGCCGCACCGGCTTGTGGTGCGTGCTCGTGTAGTAGTTCGTGATCCACACCACCAGCAGCGTCATCACCAGACCCACCGCCGCGCAGTAAAACAGGTTCGTGTTCGACACCGCCAGCTCACCAATTTTGAGCCCCGCAGGGAAGATCGCCGAAGTCGCCCACCAGAACAGACCTGAAGCCACGATGCCCGACACCGCCACCCCGCACACCAGCGACGCCGTCGCCTCCTGCTTCACAAAATTCACCCAGCCAATGCCGATCAAAGACGCAATGATCGCCAGAGCGCACAGCACAAACGGATACACCACCGCAGCCTCAGTGCCCACCGTCAGGTGGCCCACCAGCACGCCGCCGATCAAGCTCACCGCATACGTCTCGAAAACGTCCGCCGCCATGCCCGCGCAGTCACCCACGTTGTCGCCCACATTGTCAGCAATCGTCGCCGGATTGCGCGGATCATCCTCATTCAGATTCTGCTCATTCTTGCCCACAAGGTCAGCACCCACGTCCGCCGCCTTCGTATAGATACCGCCGCCCAGACGTGCAAACACACTGATCAGCGAGCTGCCCAGCGCCAGCCCCACCAGCGAATCAATCGCATGCTTCGCGTTATCCACCGACCCGCGCACGACCAGATAAAACACACCCACCGACAGCAGGCCCAGCGCCACGACGAGCAAACCCGTCACCGCACCGCCATTGAAAGCCACCTTCAGCGCCGGATGGCTGCCAATCGAAGCCGCCTGCGCCGTCCGCACATTCGCCCGCACCGCGATCATCATCCCGATGTATCCAGCCGCCAGCGAGCACACCGCGCCCACCACAAAGCCCGCCGCAGTCAGCCCGCCCCGCAGCCACCACACCGCCGCGAATACCAGCACCGCGATCAGGCTCACCGCCATGATCTGCCGGTTCAGGTAAGCCTTCGCCCCCTGCTGGATCGCCAGGGCGATCTCCTGCATCTTCGCATTCCCCGCCGGTGCCCCCACCACTTTGCGGATCAGGATTAAAGCAAAAACAAGTCCCACGATAGAAAGGCCAATGGCAAGGGCGATACCGTGAGTCAGCAAAAAGGAAGGAGGCATGATTAAATAGAGGAGGTCGGGTGGTTGGTCCGTGGCGGGTAAAGCCGCGCACTTTAGCAAGTCGCAAATTTCTGGCAAGAACTTGCTCCGAGTTTTCTCCAGCCCACCTTTTCTCTCCCACCACCCTCCCAGCCCCCTCCTTAAATCCAAATCCCACCCCGCCCAGCCCAGCCCCTCCCGCCGCATTTCCTCTTCTTCCCCTCGTCATCTCGCCTCGATCCCTATTGTTCAAGCAGCAGCAAGTCAGCATCCTTTGGCTCGGGCTTCATTTTGATTTCCCTTCAATCATCCTGCCAAATTGATCGAAGTCCTTGGCCACAAATCCCAGGCACCTGGGCAGCCCGTGGGAGACAGCAGCCCAGTCGGCAGACGGAGTCATAAAAAACTCATCCTTATAGGAGAAGTAAATCTGCCCCCAGTGGACACGATCCAGCAGCAAAAAATAAAAGCCTGTCCCGCCATCATCAGCTATCGGAAGCACGGCATCAGATCCCACGTTGCTTTCACGCCAGCCTTCCTGGATATCAACGACCCCGGAATCATTCAGCGAAAAAATGTGTCTAACACCAAGCTCATAAGGCTCATCGTAGATCCTTGTTTGCAGCGCATGTTCCACACAGACCATCCCTCCGTTCAAAGAAACGATGAATTGACGATACTCCTTTGGCAGTCGTCGTAACAACCGCCCCTCCAAAGCCACAAGAACCGCCAGTTCGAAGGAAACCTTTGATGGTGTCAGGATGTTTAGCCAATTCATGAAATTTTTGTTTCAAGAATCTGGCGCACTTCATTGCCGATTCCAAGCCTCTTCAACAAGACCGCCTAATTCTACATTGTTAGACTTGATCGTCAGGCAGGTTGCTTTCAGCTGACGTCTCAGCGCAGCAAAGTAGCCTTGTTCCTGTGGAACAAGGAACGCTCCGCCTCGCCCTAGACGCTTAACAATGTAAAACTAATCCAAAACTCAAAAGCCTCTCTGTGAGTGTCGGAAGCAATCCATTCAGACAGACGCTTACAACCTGCTCAGCTCCACCCCGGCTGGATAAAGATGAGGAAAATAGTAGCCTACGAAGGAAGCCGGAAAGCCCAGGCGAACCGGCGCAGAAGGTCCGTTTGAAACAAGCACACCATCAGCAATCATTTGGCCAATGTGCCGGCGGGCAGTTCTCTCCGGCATCTGCAAAATACGACCCGCCTCTCCACGAGTAACTTCACCACGCAGAAACACATCGGGAAGAAGATAGCTTATTTCTTTGGGTGCTTTCTTTCGGGAGATCAGCAAATCAGCAAAAGCCAGTATCCGCTCATGCACCGCATCCAGATCCAGCAGACGCGTCATGAACTCCACCTGATCAATGGCTGTGGAGAGAAAGAAACGACAAAAATGGGTGAGCCCTTTGTCCGACAAGTTACCACGACCATCGAAGTCGCTTTGGCGGGGGAGATCAGCCGAGGCAAGCGCCGACAGGTAGTCGGCACTGTAGCGAGCCAAGCCGCGTGAAGCCACCCAGAGGCCGTGTCCTTCCATTTTCACCCGCATGAAATACGCATGGGTGAACAAGCGCGTAACGCGTCCGTTGCCATCGAGAAAAGGATGAATCCATGCCAGACGATGATGCGAAGCAGCCGCACCTAGTATGCGCTGAATAGGTTCAAGATTGGCCGGCTCATACTGTTGAGCAAAGCGCTCCATGAATTGGGGTAAGGCCGTAAAAGCAGGGGCTACATGACGCCCCACTTCCACTTCACATTCGCGCAACTTTCCCGGCTTCACCCAATCTTCTCCGCCGCTGCGTGTCTTCACCCGGCGAAACTCCTCGGGCATGCGCTCGTAAAACTCCTGGTGAAGCCAGCAAATAAATTCAGGAGAACAAATCTTTAGAGCCCCATCATCCCTGAGACGCTGCTCCATAAGTCGCTGCACTTCGATGTGCGCCTGACTTTCAATTTGCAGCGCATGTTTGTCAGGGTCCGCAGAATAATCTTTCTGGAGCGCTTTTTCAATATCGACCGGGTGGGTATTGTGCCCCTCGATCAAATTGGAATAGTAGCTGTTCATTTTCCGCAACAACTCAACCACGCTCTCGCGGGTAAGCGGGTGCAAAGCCCCTCCAAGTTGAGCAGACTTCCGAAACAAATCGAAGGCCAGCTCCTTCATCTCGCCCGCCTGATCCATCGGGAAAAGCGGCTCCATGGAGGTTGTTCTGGTATAAAGCTCTCTTTGCATTTTTAACCATGGTCTTTATCAAGACACTTGTCGAGTCATTTGGCCGGTGGTTTGGCCGGTGGTTTGGCCGGTGATTTGGCCGGTGATTTGGCCGGTGCTTTGGCCGGGGTTTTTGGACTGCAAAGCGGAGCAGGAGCAGCGCCTATTCAGAACCGGCACCAGCGCCGATACCGCAG